>CAIOOC010000372.1 GCA_903859795.1 uncultured Bacteroidia bacterium | reverse complement strand
ATTATTTATTTTTTGTAACGATAATTACTTATTAGATATTAATGTTAAATTTCTAAAGCATGATTTTTATACTGATATTATTACATTTGATTATACTGAAGGAATTGCAATTTCTGGTGATATTTTTATTAGTGTTGAAAGAGTTCTGGAGAATTCAGTAAAGTTTAAATCATCATTTGAGGATGAATTATTACGAGTACTGGTACATGGTATATTACATTTGTTAGGATATTGTGACAGTTCTTCGGAAGAAAAAATTATTATGAGACGAATGGAGGAAGAATGTATTAAAATTTATAAGAATATGTGTTAATGGATCTCTTACGTGAGTATGATATTATTGTTGTTGGTGGCGGTCATGCAGGATGTGAGGCTGCCTTGTCCTCCGCTAGATTGGGATCCAAAGTTTTATTGATTTCTATGGATCTTAATAGGATGGCGCAAATGAGTTGCAATCCTGCAGTGGGTGGTATAGCTAAGGGACAAATTGTGCGTGAAATTGATGCATTAGGTGGTGCAATGGGTATTGTAACTGATTTATCTACAATTCAGTTTCGAATGTTGAACCTTTCGAAGGGACCGGCAATGTGGAGTCCTCGAGCGCAATGTGATAAAATTAAATTCTCAGCTACTTGGAAATCTTTACTAGAATCTGAAAATAACCTCGATTTTTGGCAAGGAACAGTTATTAAACTTTGTTTTGAAGGAAATTCTGTTTGCGGAGTTACTACCGATATTGGAGTTGGTTTTAAGAGTAAGTCGGTTATCCTTACCAGTGGTACATTTATGAACGGATTAATGCATTTTGGTTCATCAAAAATTGCTGGGGGTAGGATTTCAGAACCTAGTTCCATTGGACTCACCGAGCAACTGGTTTCCATGGGCTTTTCTTCAGGTCGAATGAAAACGGGTACCCCTGTCAGAATTGATAAGCGTACTATTGATTTTTCTAAATTGATTCGTCAGGATGGAGATGATTTACCTAAAGGATTTAGTTTTTCTCCGGTAAATGATAGTGGATTGCCTAAATTACCCTGTTATATAACTTATACAAATAAAGAGTCTCATTTAATTATTGAATCTGGATTTGTGGATAGTCCCCTATTTAATGGAACTATTCTTGGTCTTGGACCTAGATATTGTCCAAGCATCGAAACTAAATTAATTACATTTGCTGATAAGGATAAACATCAGCTATTTCTGGAGCCAGAGGGAATTGATTCCTTGGAATATTATTTAAATGGATTTTCGTCTTCCTTAAATTGGAAAATCCAAAATGATGCAATTCATTGTATTGAAGGATTAGAAAAGGCAAAAATTTTGAAACCTGGCTACGCTATAGAATATGATTATTTTTTGCCTACGCAATTGCATCATACACTTGAAACCAAAATTGTTACTAATTTATTTTTTGCAGGCCAAATTAATGGTACTACCGGTTATGAAGAGGCTGGATCACAGGGTTTGATCGCTGGAATTAATGCTCATTTGAAGATTAATAAATTAACACCCTTTATTTTATCTCGTAATGAAGCTTATATTGGTGTTTTAATTGATGATTTGGTTACAAAGGGAGTTGATGAACCTTATCGTATGTTTACCTCTCGTGCTGAATATCGATTATTGTTACGTCAGGATAATGCCGATGAGCGTTTAACTCCCCGTGGTTTTAGTTTAGGTTTAGTACGTAAGAATAATATGGATCGTTTGAGTCTAAAACTGGAGTTAAAAAAAAGTGTTATTTCATTTTGTAATGATTTTATAGTAAAACCAACCGTGGTTCGGGAATTATTAATTAGTAAAACTACATCCTCGTTAAAGCAAAATACCAAATTATCTTCTTTAATTATGCGTCCTCAGTTGTCCATATTTGATTTTCTTACTCTTATTGGGCCTTTAAATGATTTATTTTGTAATATTGATTTGTCATTTAAAAATGAAGTTTTAGAGGCTGCAGAAATACAATTAAAGTATGCCGGTTATATTGATAGGGAGTCTTTCGTAGCTGATAAATTGATTCGGTTAGAAGGATTGCATTTACATGAAGATATTAAATATGAGAGTATTGAATCCTTGTCTATTGAGGCCAGACAAAAATTGGGTAGTATCAGACCTTTAACAATTGGACAGGCATCAAGGATTCCTGGAGTTTCTCCTAGTGACATTAATGTTCTTCTTGTACTTTTAGGCAGGTAATGTTCCACGTGGAACATTTATTGTTTTGAGAATTTTGATAAAAAAGTATATGAATCTTGACCAAGTTAAAAAATCAATCAGAAATATTCCTGATTATCCAAAGCCAGGAATACATTTTAAAGATGTGTCCACAGCATACCAAAATAGTGAAGTTTTCAATTATGTTGCAGATGCTATTTATGAAAGGTATAAAGATTTTGGAATTACAAAAGTTGTAGGAATTGAATCGCGCGGATTTATTCTTGGAGGTGTATTATCCAACAAACTGAATGCAGGTTTTATTCCTGTCCGAAAACCTGGTAAGCTGCCCGCCAAAACATATTCGCAATCGTACCAGTTGGAGTATGGTATTGATACGCTTGAAATCCATCAGGATGCACTGGAGTCTGATGATGTTGTTTTAATTCACGATGATCTGTTGGCCACCGGAGGAACTGTTTCTGCAGCTATTGATTTGGTTGGCAGATTTAATGTTTCTAAAATATATGCTAATTTTTTTATTGAACTTGATTTTCTTCACGGTATTCAAAAGATAAATAAATCTGTACCAGTTTGGTCTTTAATCCATTTTTAAGGATAAAAGATGGAAGGTAATAAATTAATATTGGATAAATTAAAGGAGATTGTTTCTAATCTGCCTGAATTGCCAGGTGTCTATCAATATTTCAATTCAGAGGGAAAAATCATTTATGTTGGTAAGGCAAAGAATTTACGAAAGCGGGTCTCTTCATATTTCTCAAAAGTTCACGATAATCGTAAAACTGCCATTCTTGTAAATAAAATTGCAGAGATTAAATTTTTAGTTGTAGAAACCGAAGAAGATGCCCTTCTTCTTGAAAACAACCTGATTAAAAAATATCAGCCCCGATATAATGTTTTGCTTAAGGATGATAAATCCTTTCCCTGGATATGCATTAAAAATGAGCCTTTCCCCAGAGTTTTTTTTACAAGAAATGTGATCCGTGATGGATCCAGTTATTTTGGTCCTTACACATCTGTTCCTATGGTAAGAACTTTGATTGACGTTGCCAAGAGAATGTATCCAATAAGGAACTGTAATCTGAACCTGTCGAAAAACAATTTAATTAGCGAGAAATATAAGGTTTGTTTGGAATTTCAAATAGGTAATTGTAAAGGTCCATGTGAATCATTACAATCGAACGAAGATTATAATGAGGGAATTTCTCAAATTAAAGATATACTGAAAGGCAATTTATCGTCTGTATTGACTCATTTAAAAGAGAAAATGATTCAATTGGCAGAAGCATATAAGTTTGAGGAGGCAGAGGTGATCAAAAATAAAATCTCAATTCTTGAGAATTATAAGAGTAAATCTACCATAGTGAGTTCTTCAATATCAAATATAGATGTTTTTTCACTGGATCAGGATGAGAATTATGCCTATATAAATTTTTTACGGGTTGTTGACGGTGCAATAATTCAGGCGCACACACTTGAAATAAAAAAGAGGCTGGAAGAATCTAAGGAGGAACTACTTGCTCTGGGAATCATTGAGATCAGACAAAAGTTTTTTCTTAATTCAAAAGAGATTATTTTACCTTTTTCAATCGGGATTCAATTGAAGGATGTAAAAATGATTATACCTCAAATAGGGGATAAGCGAAAGCTTTTGGAATTGTCTGAACGTAATGTTAAATTTTACAAACTTGAGAAGAACAAACAGTTATCACTACGAACTCCAAAGGAAAGATCAGACCGAATACTAGAGCAGATGAAGATAGATTTAAGATTATCTGAAATTCCACACCGAATTGAATGTTTTGATAATTCCAATATCCAGGGTGCGCAACCTGTTTCGGCCTGTGTTGTCTTTATTGATGGGAAACCGGCAAAAAGAGAATATAGACATTTTAATGTTAAAACCGTTGAAGGACCAAATGATTTTGCCTCAATGGAGGAAATTATATATCGAAGATATCATAGGGTAATCACCGAAAATGGACAGTTTCCTAATTTAATTGTTATTGATGGCGGTAAGGGACAATTAAGTTCAGCGGTGGCTACATTGGAAAAACTTCAAATCAGGGGATCTGTCGCAGTTATTGGAATTGCAAAAAAATTGGAAGAAATAATCTACCCTGATGATCCGATTCCACTTTATCTGGATAAAAACTCGGAAACATTAAGGATAATTCAACATCTACGGAATGAGGCACACCGATTTGGAATTACTTTTCATAGAAATAAGCGATCCATCGAGTTTATAACAAATGAGCTTTCACAGCTTTCAGGGATAGGTGATAAAACTGTGGAACTTTTAATGAAAAGATTCAAGTCCGTTACACGTCTGGGTTCTGCACCGATTGAGGAGATTACTAAGGAAGTAGGGGAGAAAAGAGCAATTAAAATCATCGAATTCTTCTCAAATAAAAAACCTATTGGTAACAATAATCACAGTGAGAAAATTTAATAGAATAAATTCTATATCGCCAGGCTCTTATTCCAAATTTGAAAATCATTTATGAATAGTTGTTTAAAGATTGGATGTAATTTCTAGTTATTATTAAAATAATTCATAACAAAAGTCTGTCTCCGTGTATTTTAGATCTGATTTGATTATGCGGACTTTGCTTAATTTGTTTGCTAATAGCTCTATATCATGACTCGTTCCAGTAAGTATTTCTTCGATTTGATTGGCTAAATTTGAATTTTCAGGTGTAATTTCAATTTTTGTACTTGTGATAATGCCCCTCTCTACTGAAAGCTCAAGATTAAGTGATAATTCACCAAATTTGAATATGTTACGGAATAGATATTTCGGCGAATAGCCATAAATCCAATCCCAGGTTTCGAACTTCGCTTTTGATATTTTGTAAATTGCTTCCTCTTCAGATATATCCAGTGATTTAACATGCGAATCAGTACTTCTATTTATAATCAGCATAAAAATTTCTCTTGTGAATTGTTCAATTGTTTTTGAAGGAATAAGAT
>CAIOOC010000371.1 GCA_903859795.1 uncultured Bacteroidia bacterium | reverse complement strand
GTGTATCGGCGTGCATATACATAGTATCTTTCTTTCCAAATTGAATAAACATTGCCGAATCGGTAACATAGGCAATTTTTGAAGTTTCATTGTAAACTCCTATTTTCCCCGTTATAACCACTTTATTGGTTGTATCTCTCAGTGTAACACGATGTTTTCCGCGCCCATTGCCGCTGGTTCTGTCGTAGAAAAGTGTATCTCCTTCAAGAATCTGTGCTTTGGTAGTTATCTTGGATGCTTTGTAAAGTTCTGCAACGTTTTTTCTGGTATCATACCAACCTCTTTCGGAATAGAGTACCCCGTCTTTTTTTGTCCCTTTTATCGTAGTTGGGCCAACGATAAAGGCCCTTTCCGTCTGACTATTGTACTTAAGGGTATCCGCTCTTAATATAAAATCCTTATTGGTTAAAACCACCGAATCCTTAAAAAACATCATATCATCATTCGAATAATAACGCCCGATTATACTTGTAAGTACATTAGTTGTATCCACGATTTTGCCATGGTTATTGTAATATCCGATATTCGTGCTAAGATCAAAGTCGAGCGCTTCTGTAGTTAGGGTAATTGATTTGTCGATCATCTTCACATGACTGATAAACTTAGCAAGCCGTGTATCCCCGTTATAAAACATCTTATCACCGTACAAATGCAATGTATCACCCTGTATAATGTGAACATTACCAAAGGCATCGAACCTGTTGCTGTCGGTATAGGAGTAGGCACTGTCGCAAAACATAAGAGCCTGGTTATGTCTGAACCTGACGTTGCCTATAAGTCGTTGTGCATTGGCTTTAATTAAAGCATTATAGGTATATAAATCGGCATTCTCGATTTCTACCCTTTTCTTTTTACCGGTTGTTTGCGGCTGATTCGCCTGAATAAAGAGCGCCGCAATGACGATAAGAAAGAGTATTGGTGAAAGACCGGTTTTTTTCTGGTGCATCATACTACCTCACATATTATATTGACGGCGAGCTCTATCGACTATTTTTTCCAGGATTTCAATTTAAAGTTACAGTTCGCATACGAATCATCAACGTGGATGTATGTTTTTGCCTGCTGTTTTGCAATCCATTTTCGGTAAGTCTCCTCTTTCTTCTTTGCCAGAAACATCTCACTGAGTTTCTGGTAATCTTCCTGGAGATTGGCTTTGTGTGATTTGGTTTTGTTATTTAGCTTGATAACCTTGTAAACCTCTCTTTGTTTATCATCGAGGGTTATAAACGGGCGTGATGTTTCACCAATATTCATGTTTACAATCACCTTACTCACATCAGGATCAATTTCAGACATTTCAAATTTCGAAGATCCTGTGCGCTGAGACGTAACCAAACCGCCATTATTTCTGGTATTCTTATCCGATGAATAGAGGTATGATGCCTGTTCCCAGGTAATTTTGCCTTTACGGACAAAATCAGCGACACTGTCAATTCGATTCTTGGCGACCTCAAGTTCCTTAGGGTCAATTTTAGGACGAAGGAGAATATGACGACACTTTATCTTTTCCCCCTTGCGATCGATTAATTGAATAATATGGTATCCAAATTCACTTCTTATAACTTTTGAAATCTGGTTTGGCTTAAGGTTGAATGCTTCCGTAGCAAATGTCGGGTCGAGCATTGCCCGGCCTACATAATCCATCTCGCCTCCATTCCTTGCTGATCCCGGATCTTCAGAGTACATAATTGCTAGCGTGGCAAAATTATCTCCGTTTTCGATCCGTTTTTTGAATTCACGTAATTTAGCTTTTACTTCAAGATCCTGCTTTTCAGTAATTGCCGGCAGCATAGTTATTTGTGCATATTCCAGCTGAGAACCGATCTCTGGTATCTCCTTTGAGGGTAATTGTCTAAAAAATTGCCTGACTTCCGAAGGAGTCACAGTAACTTTTGATATAATCTTAGTCTGCATCTGCTCAGTCTTCAGCTGCTCCTTAATTGTTTCACTCATTTCGGCCTTGAGCTGGACAATCGATTTGTTGAAGTATTTCTCGACTTCTTTTTCGGATCCAATATTTTCAATAAAATAATTCATCCGCCTGTCCATCTGCTGATTAATTTGATTATCCCCAACAACGATCAGCGTATCCAGCTCAGCCTCTGCCAGCAGTAATTTTTGTTCAAGTAGTTGTTCAAGAATGGCACACTTTGCATCTCCCTGCAATGTTATTCCCTGGGCCTGGTTCTGGATAGCTGTCGTTTCTATATCCGATTTAAGAATCGGATTGCTCCCCACAACGGCCAGAATCTGATCAATAACTTTATCCTGAGCAACTGAAACTTTTGGCCCTAAAATAATTGTCCCGATCAACAGGACACTCTTAATTGCGTTTTTAAACATTTTTTATATCTTAATATCAGTCTGTTATCTTAAATTGATTTGCGCTTTTACCCTTTTGGTAAATATTTTTTTGAAGTTCTTCGATGAACTCTATTTTTCTGGTATTTAGTATTAAATTGG
>CAIOOC010000370.1 GCA_903859795.1 uncultured Bacteroidia bacterium | reverse complement strand
TACAGCACCGCACAGAGAAATGATTGATCCTGTAAAAGAGACCGCAGCAATCGTGACAGCAATTCGCAGCGGACTAAAAACACACAAGGAAGCATTGAAGGAGTTTGGTTATAATCCACAGAAATTTTCTGATGAACGGCCGAAAATTCCTGCGATTGCTTCTGAGCCTTTGAGAATAAGGAAGATAGTGAGTATGAGTCAAAAACCTTTATGTTTTTCTCCAAGTCCCCGATCGATTCACCTGCTGTCACGAGAAATGAACTGGTGCCGGGAAAAATTCTCAGTTGTAATTTATCTATGACGGAATCAATTGCAGTTAACTTCGCATTTCCGGTTATCCGCACCATATAAAATCTTCCTTCAGGAGGGAGGTAGGAAAACATCAATGGAACTTCCCATTTTACCTCAATCAGGTAACTTTGGGTGGTTTCTGGCTGATGATTCTCTTTCCAGGGTCTGATAGCAATACCCGGACCTGACAATTTATTTAATGTCTGCCCGTTCAGGGTAAGTTCATAAGTTCGCTCTCCGGATGAGGTTATCATCCTGATGAAGGTTTTGGCCTCTGAACTGATAAAATCGGTTTGAGTTGAAGTAATAACTCCTTGATGGATAATCTGATGTTTCCAAATTGCCGAACCTGGGATTCGATCTGATTTGACGCTGTCGGTTCCTGTTAGTTTTAAGCAAAAAGCCGAAGGTGACGAATAAGGGGCACCAAAAAGTTGAACGATATCGGAATTTTGCTCGTAGACACAGATATTTCCATCACCAATCGCATGAATTCCTTTATTTTGGTGTGCTTCTGAATAACCAGTTAAAATAAAACCGCAAATAAAAAGAAGGTTAATGCAAAGGGCAATGATTCTTCTAATCCTCAACATAAATTTATTGAAACTATTTACAAAAGATTTTATTTTGGATATACATTCTTTGAGTAGCTGAGCAATCAATTTTAGTGATCGAAGTCCGGGATATCAAGGTATTCACCGTCCTTAAGAGCTGACTGATGCCCGACAATACCCGGGGCCGTATATGCAAGAGCTTCATAGACATTGACTTTTGGTTGACGGTTGTGCATAAGCGCATCGATAAACTCATGGGTAATAAAGCAATGTGATCCATCATGACCTGAATTGTGTCTTAATGGTTCAGGCAAAAGATCGGTCTGCCACCAATTGTGCTGCGGATAAGCTTCCGTAACATTTGTTTTATGTTGGAAACCAGCGTCATCCTTGCCTGTCGTTTCTGCCACGCGGACGATGGTGTGATCTTTGCCCTCATCAAATGAAGAGAAGAACGACATTTTATCACCCCGCCATTCCCCGCGTTCCGTATTTCGTAATGCGCCTTTCCAGTTCACTTCCACTCTGAATGGTTTCCCTTTATTGGTCTTAAAAAAGGCTGTCTCATTCCAGAAGGGATTGTGGTATGGATTATTCTGAATTAACGGGCTTTGATCTCCCCAGCCGAGTCCGCTGACCTTTGTTAGTCTTTCTCCGGTTACCGAGATCAAAAATGCGGTGCAGTGTGTTGGATAGAGAAGTGGAGGAAGTCCATGTCGCCAGGTCGGTTTCCCGTCTTCAAACCACAAGGTCTCAAGTCCGGGATGGTTATATTCTGCGGCTGCACTGAACATTTCGCCAAAAAGTCCATCCTTATAAAACTTTCGGACAGAAATGGTATTTTGCCTGAAATAGCTGGTTTCAGCCATCATATAAGTAAGCCCAGTGGAACGTACTGTATCTCTTAACAGGTAACAATCCTCAATGGTCATGGCTGCAGGGACAGCCGATAAGACATGCTTTCCAGCCTTAAGAGTCATGACAGCATGGCGAACATGATCGGGAGCCGGTGTAGCAATAAATACTGCCTCTACTTTAGGATCAAGGATCAGCTTTTCGAGTGATTCATAGCTTTTTGAGCAGCCATAAACTTTCATAAGGTTTTCCCTGCGGTCGGCCCGGAGGTCGCTGACTGCCTCTACGATACAGTCGGGATGTTCATGAAACTGAAATCCGGCACCAAATCTGCCTCCAACAATTCCAATCCGGATCCTTCGTGTGGCAGGTTGCCCTCCGGCGATAGTTATGTTTGGAGCGATAGCCAGTGATGCCATGCCAATTCCCGCCTTGGCAATGAAACGTCGTCGACCTGAAGATTGACTGAATTTATTTTCCTCCATATGTGCAAATATTAGAGTAATGC
>CAIOOC010000369.1 GCA_903859795.1 uncultured Bacteroidia bacterium | reverse complement strand
TCCCATCTTCCAGGTTCGCCAGGTAATTAAGCATCCGCATTCCAGTGGGGAGTCAACAGCAGGAAAGGTTTTAATATTTTGCAAAGAACCACCAGTTCTGCTGTTCGTTGCAGAATAATTTGCCTCCCCGCCTGCAATGGCAACAATTAATTTGGACCTAAGGGATGGATTATTATCAAACCTTTTTCTCAACAAAAACCTGACAAGAAATGCTCCTTGGGAATGTCCAATCAATATAATTCTATTGCCCTTATTGTAACATTTAAGGTAATTATCAAAGGCCGCTTCAATGTCCCGGTAAGCAATCTCCATATAGTGGGCTTGATCACAATCTGACAATGAAGAATTGATAAAAACACCAATATTAGCTTGTTTGTAATAAGGGACAAAAACTCTGCCGAACTGGGCATAGATACCCACCTGCTCACTGTAGATAAATTTTGCAAGAGTGGTGTTGATATTCGCGAATGCAGTATTACCCGCTTTCATATTCGTATCAATTGTTGGGTACACGTAGAATATATCTACTCCGGTATTTGTTATAGGATGGGTATAATGAATAACATGATCCGTTGACAGATCAGCTTTTTGAACTGTTAGCGCCAAAGGTTGCTGGCGGGATATATCAGTAGATTTCATTGGGTTGCACATCCAATTCTGTAAAAGATTGTAGTCAAGTGGTTGATTCAACAAATTTGACTTTAATTGTAAAGCTGGTTTTTGTAAAACTGGCTCCTTGCACCCTGAATTAGCGATCACAAGAAAGAAAAATGAAGATAACAACCACAATTTTCGTGAAAATTTAAATTTTCTCATAATGCAGTAAAGCCGACTAAGTTGATCAATCTTTGCTGTTTTTAATAATTGTCTCATGACTGCTTTAATTTTAATAGCTTAAATCCGCTGTATCCGATTAAAATCGTTGACAAAAAGTAGTTTATTGGTCCAGCTAATCCACATTGGGGAAGAACTGTGCGGTAGGTTTTTATAAGAATTAATTTCATTTAGGATAGCGAAGTTCACCAAATTGAATTCCAATATCAAATATTAAAATCATATTTGCACAGTATAGAATGGTTTTGAATAACAAGGGGAGAAAAGATCAGATTCCGTATATTTTCATAGATGAGTATGGTTTGAAAAAGATTCCAAAGAGCAACATAAACCACCATTCCCAATCTTTATGTTATTCGATTTGTAATGGTAATATTTCATGGAAGATATGGGTTTCACTCGTTTCAGAAAAATCTCCCATCCTCGGGCGTCTGTTATTGGATGGAAAAATCGTAATAAGAGAACTTCCTGGGTTTTTTACCACGGAGACATGGAGTACACTTAGAGACAGTTTAAATTTGGATTCTCCATCCCGTTTGGGATTAAATATGGGTAGAAAACAGAATGAAATTTAAGGTTTCGTCCCGGATGGGACGAAATATTCGACCCTTTATTACACCTTCTACCCATCCGTTGGCGGATGCCTACGGCACATTTTTGAGAAAAAGAAATACAACCAAACAAAAAAGAATTATAAAATTTAAACAGTTTCTGAGATTCACGGAGAAAAATTTAATCTGTGTACCTCGGTGTACTCCGTGTCTCCGTGGTAATTTTTTTCAAAATTTCCTTCACGATCTGCCATTATGCAGTGCTGAGCTCTGAATAATCAGCAAATAGCTTCCAAAATGATTCGCCGGAAGTCAGGTGTGCAGAAAAAAGAGTCCGGCACGCACCTCTAAGCTTCAAAGATTCTTAAGCGAGCTTTAAAACAGCAGTAATATTATTTCAAAGAGCGGTATTTTTCTTTGAACCTGAAGAGATGATCTTTGAACCTGAATATCCGACAGCCAATGTATTGATCCAT
>CAIOOC010000368.1 GCA_903859795.1 uncultured Bacteroidia bacterium | reverse complement strand
TATTCCAATTATAAGTGCCATAAGTGTGGCTCACACAATAATTGTGCTATTCTCCATTCTCGCTCGTCAAAAGGAGCATTTTGTTGTGATTTTATTAATTAATATTTTCTTTGGATGGACAATTATTTACTAGATTGCAGCTTTAATTTGGGCGTTAACGGACACGCCTAAATCAAGCTTTTATCATTCTTTTGAATCCGAAAGGTTTAGTGTTAACAATAAAAATAGCACTATTTCAGAGGAACTGAACAGACTTAAATCAATGCGGGATAGTGGATTATTAAGTGAAGAAGAATTCACTAAAGCCAAAAATAAAATTCTCTCGTGAAGGTTAACGCAATGAAATAGCGATTCAATTTGAAAACAAAAAAAGACAGCACAATTAGCCCAATATGGATATTTCTTGCCCTTCTCTTTACAACGGCAATATTCATCTGTTTTGCTCCCGGAATGGCAATGCTTGCTGCCATTAACTATTATGGCCATTTAAGCCTTGATAAGGCACATATATGGGGGTATTCAATCATTACTAGCTTGACGATCTTTATCGGTTTATATTTTGGAAGCAATAAAAAGTTTAAAAAGGCTTTAATGAATTATGTCTTAATCTCATTTGCGGTGATTGTCTTTGCGGTGATTTTGCTGTATAAATACCAGGATGGATTATACGAGATTATTTACCTCGACTTTATTGGAGTTGTGAGTAATGTTAAGAGATGAAACAAACTCCAATTTATCACATCAATGCCATGAAGCAAGAAAAAGTACTATTATTTGATGGCTACTGCAACTTGTGCAATGGGATTTCCCGATTTGTTATTAAAGCCGATAAAAAGAAGAAATTTAAACTTGCCTCCCTACAATCCGAAAGCGCACAAATTCTACTCAAAAGGTTTGATTTACCTATTGAAGATTTTAGAACGTTCGTACTGATTATTGGCGACAAATATTTTCTTAAATCTACAGCAGGACTTATGGTAGCTAAAGTTTTAGGAGGATTCTGGAAACTGTTTTATGTGTTTATTTTGATTCCAAGACCGTTCAGGGATTTTGTTTACAATATTATTGCAAAGAACCGTTATAAAATATTCGGCAAACGAGATACTTGTGCGGTTCCGACAGCTGAGGTGAATGATAGATTTCTGCCTTGACATAAACTGAAGAAGATATTTAGCAATCTTGTATTTTAATAAATCTGAATACACTCCAATCTTTGAGTTCTCGTTTCCCAGAATTCACCTAAATAGCACTCTGTCAGATATATGCCCAATTTTTGATCAGTAGTCCAATCCTCTTCTTCCAGATCCCAAGTCTTTTCAATAAGTGATCCGGGTATTTTTAATGCTTTTTCTCCCCTGCCAGTTTTGTCTGTCCATTTAAAATATTTTTCTTCTCGTGATCGATCCGAAGTTAAACGGTTTTCTCGTTCGTTTAATAATTCAGTTAAAGTGGTTCGGATTAGTTTGGTGATTTCATATTGTTTCATAAGGCGTGGTTTGATTAT
>CAIOOC010000367.1 GCA_903859795.1 uncultured Bacteroidia bacterium | reverse complement strand
GTAGTTGTATCTGGATGATTTTTCTTTCATGAACATGGCTTTCATATTTGCCTCATTCTTGTTAAAGACCATAGTATTGGTTAAAGATATGGAGGCAGCAAACTGCTCAACATCATGGTTAGCACCGATATATGTGAAGGTCCATTTGTTTAATTTGAGCATATCAATTAATTTTTTGAAATCATTTAGACAGTATTCAATTTTGAAAATACGATGTTTTAAACCTTTTGAATATCTCCTGAACCTGCGTATTACCAGGGAAATTAGTTTTCAACTGTTCCAAATAATGGGCCGCCTTTTGGGTATTATTCTGTTTCATCTGCAAAACGAACAAGGCATAGAGCAGGTCGAAATTCCCGGGATCCATCTTAAGTCCCTTCTCCAGTGCTGTTTCACTGTTAGTATTCTGGTTCGTCATTTGATAGATCAAACCCAGGTTGTACAAAATCCTTGAATTCGCACCAGGTTTGGTTGATGCCGTTTCGAGTAATGCAACCGCTTCACGATATCTTTGCTGCTCGCCGTACAATAATGCAAGATAATAGTATCCGTCTGTGGATTCAGGTTGTTTGTTGATCAGATCCTGAAAAAGTGCCGCGGCGAGATCCGTTTTTCCTTGCTTATAGTAAATCATCGCCAGGTTTGTTTTTGCAGGATAAAACAGGTTGTCAATCGCGATTGCTTCCTTGAAGTTTTCTTCAGCTTTCGCTAAGTCGTTTAATTTTGAATAATAATTGCCCAGGTTATATCTCCCGGTAGGGAAATCTGCTACGAATTCCAACGACTTTTTATATTCATCGAGAGACTTCAAAAACTCCCGGTATTGTTTTTCATTAAATACCTGCCTGCCAAATGTCGAAAGTCTGTTTGCAGCTTCAATACGCACCGATTTTATCGGGTCGTTGAGAAGGGGAGCCAAGTCCCGGAATAGTATGGATGAATCGGAAGGTGTATAATTCTCGGCAGCGGCATGACGCAACAACGGATCAGGATCGTTCAGCGCCTTTCGGATGGCATCCTGTGCTTTGGGGCTCTGATATGCTGATAAATACCCTATAGCTGTTGCCCTAATAATTTCCGGATAAAGATTGTTATTAATCAACCTGAGTAATCCTGAATCTGCACCCGCTTTTCCTGCTGATGCGTTAGCCAGCAGTGTCCCGTAATGTGGTTTTCTCCGGTCACCATACCATTTACTGACAGCCTGATTGGCCCATTCGTTAGATTTATCATCGTGGCAATTTGTACAGGCATTTGGCGTACCCAGTTTTAGCGAAAGATCGGGTCGCGGGATCCTGAGACTGTGATCAAACCGCTTATCAA
The DNA here is from genome assembly GCA_903859795.1 of uncultured Bacteroidia bacterium. Taxonomy (GTDB): domain Bacteria; phylum Bacteroidota; class Bacteroidia; order Bacteroidales; family Prolixibacteraceae; genus JAAFHB01. The sequence goes on along the minus strand of CAIOOC010000367.1, from coordinate 5,414 downwards.
CACCCATATAATAGCGACCGGGCATATGGCAATCGCGGCAAAGTGCTCCATCTCCGGGACCAAGTAAATCACCACGCTTATTCATAAATGAAGTTCCTTTTTCCCCTTTAAGTTTATGCATGTGATGGTTTGGTGTATCATACTCTTCGGCGCGGTGACACTGTGAACACAACGCATTACCCTCGAACTTCCGTTTCAGACTGTGAGGGTCGTGGCAATCACCGCAACGAACTTCTTTCTGATACATTTTACTTTGCGTGAATGACCCATATTCATAATCTTCATCGAGGAACTGTCCGTCAACATTATAGGTTGGTGTTGTCGGAAGCTGGGGATTTGCATAGTTTAAAAATTCGTTGTGCGAATGATCATAGTTTCCCAGTGAGCTTCTTCGGGCATGGCAAGGGGCACACGATTCAACATATTGTCGTGAGGTGATCTTGCTGGTTTTTACAATAAGTCCGGCATTGATATCCTGCGGCCTCCCCATTTCGGGCAGATTGGCCCATTCATTATGCAATGATCCGGGTCCGTGACACGCCTCACAATTGATGCTGATATCGCTCCATGTAGTATTGTACGATTTTTTTTCAAGGTTATAGTTCTTCTGAAGATTCGTTGAATGGCACTCGGCACACATACTGTTCCAGTTTTGAGCCTGGTTGGTCCAGTAGAGCCAGTTATCGGGCTTAAGGTCCTCGGGTTTGTAAACCATTCCAGCCATATGAAACCACTTTTTTTGAATCGTATTCCATGCAATCGGTAAACACTGATACTTCCCATTTTCGAAGGGTACCAGGTATTGTTGTAACGGGTGGGTGCCAAAAGTATGGGTAATCTGAAACTCCTTCATAATCCCTCCTGGCCCTTCTGTGAAAACGAAGAACTTTCCTTCGCGTTTGTAAAATTTTGAGATCTTTCCGTTAAAGTTCAATTCTCCATGATTGAAATTGCCTGCCACTGATGAATCTGATGCAACCGCCATGGCACGCTCGTGATCAGATCCTTTCCAGAGACTGTACTCTTTTTGATGACATTGAACACATGTTTTTCCACCGGCAAAAACGGCTACTGGTTCCTGCGGTTGTCGCGAAGTGTGATTCAGCAACAAGGAAAGAGGGATCATAATGACAATTACCACGGTTGCAACAAGTCCGGTAATTTTCCAGGAGTTTTGTTTCATGGTCATTATGCGTATTGAAGTTGATCTTTTCTGAATGAGTTCCGTTCCTTCAGTGTTCCAATATCCACTTTTATAAGGCCATTATCTATCATTACAGGATAGAAATCAAGTGCTCTTGAAGCTGGCGGATTTAAAACCTCACCGTTGATTGCAAACGCCGAAGAATGGCAGGGACAAATAAACCGGTTTTGTTTTTCTTCCCACGCAATTGAGCACCCCAGATGTGTACAGCGTAGTGAAAGAGCAATAAAACCACCGTCTTTTTGCCGTGCCAGATAAAATCTGCCTCCCATAAAAGGGGTTACTGAATTTGGTGCGAAGGATTCTGCAAGACCAGCTTCAATCAATTGCCCAGGCTCCGGAATACTCTTACGCTTGCCTGAAAACAGGTATGCTGTGAAAATCCCGGCCATTTCGAATGCCGCAAGAAGGCCAAGTCCTTTCCAAACTGTGTTAAAGAAATCCCGGCGATTGAAAACCTTTAACGGACTGGATTTTACTTTTGGCTGAACTCTTTTATCCTGGGTTTTTTTCATTTTGGATTGATTTAAATATTCCAAGGAAAGGTGAGTTCCATATCTTTCCCCCTGAAAAATATCCCTGTCAGGGTAAGGATAATAAACGCTGTAAGTATAAACACAAATGCGGCCTGGACGAGTTCTTCTTTGTTGAGCTTGATCGGTTTCAGATAAAATCTGTAAAATACAGTCAGTAGCAGAAACAGAATCAGCAGCGGAACGATTCCGTTACTGACAAATGCAGGCAATGGCGACAAAAGGATTTCGAATTTAAGGATATATTGATTTAAAACAATGCAAATGATCGTTAAAACAGCACTAAACTTTGCAGTCGATTTAGCCGAATGTTGACCCTTTTCAGATATAAACCAGATTCCATTAGGCAATTCCTGATACTGCAGAAACGGAATTAAAGCCAGAAAACTTAGCACTCCAAAAGGAATGATAAAAGCAGCAAAGAGAGGATTGAAATGGATTAACAACTCCTGGACACCGGCAAAGTACCAGGGTGCTTTTGTCGGGTTCATGCTGAATGTCGGGTTTGCTTTTTCAAGTAACGGAGCATTAAAAAATACAGCAAAAGTAAATAGAGCAGCAACAAGAACCAGGGCGACAATAACCTCTTTAAATACCAGGTTGGGCACCACCGGGATCATTACAGGTTCCTCAGATGTATGTTGTGTAAGGATTCCTCCTGCTTTTCGAACCCTCCAGAAATGATAGGTGACAATCAAAAGCAACAATAAAGGAAACACTGCGGTATGAAAGGCATAAAATGATTGCAGTGTGCTGGCATTAAGTTCCTTCCCTCCAATAATCATTGTCCTCAGAGTTTCGCCTGCAAAAGGCAAATATCCGATGATATTTGTACTGACAGTTATTGCCCAGTAAGCTAACTGGTCCCACGGAAGAAGATATCCCGTAAAATTCAACAGGACAACGAGGATCAGAAGTACAAGACCTAATAACCAGTTAATATTTCGAATGTCGCGATATGCGCCAGTGAAGAATACCCTGATAAAATGAAGAAAGGCGATCATCAAAAGAAATACACCGCTCCAGTAATGAATGTTGCGGATAAACTGACCAAACAACACCTGATTTTTCAAAAACAGAATTGAATTATAGGCTTCAGCGGGATAAGGGGCATAGTAAAACCGAAGTAAAACTCCGGTAATAATCTGAATAACGATCAACAATGCAGCCATTCCACCAAGTCCGAACGTCCGGTTGAATTGAACCGATGCTTCAGTGACTCTTTTTGGATGCAGGTGTAAGAAAACAGATCCCATTAAATGTGCATTGACTTGTTTTATTTGCAATCGCTTCTAAAGTCTCCCTTTCGGTGTATGTAAAAGAGGTCAAAAATATGACTTACTTTCCGTTCTACTCCAAAAACCTTTAAAAATAGGCATTTTGGTCTATTCCACTAAATTATTTACCTATTTGTTTGACAGAATATGAAATATACAGTTTAATTATAAATTACATTTCAGCGATTGCAAATCGCTGCACCCTTATCGCTGGACCCTTTTGACAAGCAAGCTGATGTTTTAGCGACCTGGTGATGCAATTTTTAATCGTATTTTGAATGACTAGGTTAATACAGATATCCTGTTTCGTTTACTCAGGTAATAATGCCACAGGAAGTAGGTCGCCAGGGAACGCAACGGCTTCCATTTTTCTGCTTCCAGAAGTATTTCTTCTTTGGTTTGTGCGTTAGTTAATTCTTTCATCGCATTAATCAATGCAATATCTGCAATAGGAAAGATGTCTTTATGCTGAAGAGAAATAAGCAGATAGATATCCGCAGTCCAATCTCCAATTCCTTTAATAGCGGTCAGCTTTCTTCTTACTTCAGCTGGATCATAGGTTTGTAGTTGCTCCAGATTTATATTCTGACTGAGTATTTCGGTTGAAAGTCCGCGCAGGTATTTAGATTTTTGCCGGCTTATCTGGCACGATCTCATCTCCTCATCCGAAAGGGAGAGAATTGCTGAGGGTGTAAATTCGGTCAGATAATTATTGAGTTTGAGATAATGCGCATTCGCGGAAGCAAGGCTAACCTGTTGTTCCAGAATTGTCTTTGAAAGGGAGATGAATCCGGAAGGTCTTGTCCAGTTGGGTGGATTACCAAATTTTTCAGATATAAAGCCAAAAATATGGTCTCTTGAAATAAGTTCCTGAATATCCTTTTGATTGACAATATCTTTTATCATTGAATGAATTTTTCCAAAGATCATTTTGTTTTTTCCTGGAGGTGTTTTATAATCTTGTAAAGGTGATTTGTGTTTTCGTTCCGGTGATTTGTGTTTTTGCGAAGGTCATTTGTATTTTCCTGGAGGTGTTTTATAATCTTGCAAAGGTGATTTGTGTTTTGGTTCCGGTGATTTGTGTTTTTGCGAAGGTCATTTGTATTTTCCTGGAGGTGTTTTATAATCTTGCTCAGGTGTTTTATAATCTTGCTCAGGTGTTTTGTGTTCTTGCTCAGGTATTTGATAATCTTGCAGGCGAAATGCGTGTTTGTAAGTTATCAACGAACCTTGGGAATCTTCATTCCAAACCTTTCCAGTTCTTTATCGCCATCGAAAAGAAGCGGGAAAAACCTGCTGTCTAAAGGTTTATCCTGCTGCATTGGAGGAAAGCTTTTCAGGGCATCAAGCCTTGCATAGCCGTCGGTATTTCCGACTGTACTGTAATCCATAACATTAATAACAGTGGCTCTTCTTGGCCGGTCTGAAAGATTTGAATATGATCCGTGCATTGTCAGCGGGTGATGAAAGCTTGCATAACCTTTGGGCAATTCGTTTGGGAGTCTGTTGCCAAAGATTTCCAATTGCTCAGGGTTCAAAACTGTCTTCACTGCATCCATGTCACCTGTCAATCCGGTAACAGGAAGCAAACCCCATTTGTGGCTTCCCGGGACATAATAAAGACAACCATTTTCGGTAGTTGAATCGTCGAGTCCAATCCAGCATGTTAGGTGATGCATTGGTTTTGTAAAGGTCCAGTATGAGAAATCCTGATGCCAGGCAACAACGCCACCATGTTTAGCAGGCTTGCAAAATAACTGATCATGGAAAAGCCTGAACGATTGCCCGAGTAACTGGTAAGCAGCCATCCGGAAAGCAGGGGCCCAGATCAGATCATGAAATCCTGTAGTCAGCCGCCAGGTCCCGAGCGCATGAAAAAGCACCTTATCCGGATCCTCTGATTCATTACTTTCATAATGATAAAACAGTGACCTTTCATTTTCACCTATCGTTTGAAAGCTTGCCAGCTCCTCCCTGAGGATTTCCACCTGTTCTGCATCAAGTATCTTAATTCCTGTGATATACCCATCTTTTGCAAATGAAGCTATTTGCTCATTTGTAAGCATATATGGCTCCCATTCTTTCGCACTGGCCGGTTGTTTAAACATTTGACTGATAGGATTTCCATGATAGGACAGATCGGACGTTGATTGGGAAGGAGTCATCGGTTAATAAACTTTAGAAGTTAGTAAGAAAAATGTTTTTGTCAGTCATACCTGATAACCTGGCACTGGTATATTGCTTTACGACTTCAATAACAAACAACCAGTGAATAAAGTTGGGTGACGCGATTTTTAATCGCATTTATTTCCAGTTTGGCTTACTCCGGCAATAATGCCAGTGAAAATAGCTCAAATGAGAATATAGTAGTCTCCATTTTTTTACTTCCACCAGTAATGT
>CAIOOC010000366.1 GCA_903859795.1 uncultured Bacteroidia bacterium | reverse complement strand
TCTTTCCGAAAAAATAATAGATTCCATCGACAATCCCTACAACAATCTGTACAATTCCTATATTGCGGGACAACTCTGTCTTAGTCGAATAAAAACAGGCTGATAACCCAAGAAGTATAAAGCAAACACTTAGGATTAAGCTGGAATAACGTTTTATTCTTTCATCTGTCTATAATTTGTTTTTTAAAGGCCAGATGGAACTCGCCATTTTAGTCATGCGCTTGTGTGAGCGAATTTTACTCATGGCTCGTTTCATTTAATATCAGGTAAACCTCTGTAATTCTGCTCATTGGTTAGTAAGATTGATTGGTGTGATAGTCTGTCAAATGTACAAATCTAATTCACTCATAACGTAATGCATCAATAGGATCAAGCTTTGAAGCTTTGATTGCCGGAAGCACACCTGAGGCCAGACTAACGAGGAGACATAAAGCAACTCCGGTGAGCATCCATTGCCAGGGTACAATAAAGGAGCTGCCAATAAGCATGGAAACGCCATTACCGGCGAGAATTCCCAAAATAATTCCGAGTAAACCACCCAATTGTCCGATTACAATCGACTCGATCAAAAATTGTTGCTTAATAGAACGGGAGTTCGCACCCATAGCCTTGTGAATACCGATTTCACGCGTTCTCTCAGCAACTGTAACCAACAGGATATTCATCAACCCTATTGCTGCTCCCAACAAGGTTATAAAACCTATAATCGTTGCTGCCAGTGTAACATATTTGATATTATCCAGTAGCAAATTGACCAGATTATCACTCTTCTCAAGGATAAAATCTGTATCATCTGTAGTATTCAATCCCCTGATATTCCTGAACGTCGCTTCTGCTTCACCCATCGCCGCTTCGAGTAACTGGGGAGACTTTGGCATTACATTGATTCTGAAATTCATCTGGGGACGTGAGAAGTATTGCCTGACATTTGTAAAAGGAAGCAGGACTATCTGATCACCAGCGTTACCAAAGCCGCTACCCTTATCCTTTAATACGCCTACAATCTGGTACTTTCCACTCCCAACCGAGATAAATTTTCCGAGTGGACCAACATCCGAAGGGAATACTTTTTTGATCAGTGCTGCACCTATAAGTGCAACATTATCACCCTCAAATGATTCCCGAAAGGTAAGTCCCCTGCCCGACTCAAGATCATATCCGGCAGTTACCAGAAAGTTTTCATCCACCCCCCTAACGGTAATATTTGGATTACTCTTTTTTGATTCGTATTTGACAGTTGCAATTTGGGTTGCATTTACAGAAATTGAGACAGCGGCCGGAAAGGTATAACGCTCACGAAATTCGCGCGCCTGGGTAAAACTGATGTAGTTGTAATTCTTCGACCGGTAGCGGTTGTTGCCGATCTGAACATTCATACTCTTGCTTTGAATGCTGAAAGTATTGGCGCCCAGTCGTGTAAATTCAGTCGTGATAGAGTTTTTGATTGAATCAATGGCAGTTAAGATTCCAACCAACGCAGAAATTCCCACTGCTATAATTAATATTGTCAGGACCGAACGGACCAGGTTTCCACGAATCGACTGAAATGCAATCCGGATATTTTCAAATACCAAAGGTTTAATCCAAATCATTCTGATTTCAGGATTGGTAAGTACTAAATATTCTGCTAATTTAAGACTTACTACTGATAAAATAATATGTGTGTGGATAAATACCAAAATTTTTGATGCGGACACGTTTAGGACATGTGATTTAAATATTGTACCTGTGCAGCTGTCAACTTGAGATTTGCTGCTGGCAGATTATTGCGTGGAAAAAGTTTTCCTTTAAACCCTGGGGCCAGACGAAAAGCAACCAATTATATTGTGTACACCAGCTGCCAGTAGCCAGCAGCCAGTAGTTAATTAAAAATCAATATAGTAATAATTACAGGTTTGTTTCCCCTTACATTTTGTCGAAAAGCCTGTTTTTCTCGTCAAGAATAGTTAACATTGCAAATTATTCAAAATCTTAAAACAGAACCGTATGGCTTATGACATTGATATGATTCGAAAGGTGTATTCGCAAATGCCTGAGCGAGTTAACAAATTGCGCTCACTTTTGGGCAGACCAGTCACTTTAACCGAGAAAATCCTTTATTCCCATCTTTCCGGAGATTTCCCCGGGCAACCATTTGAAAAAGGGGTATCATACGTTAATTTTGATCCTGATCGGGTGGCAATGCAGGATGCGACAGCTCAAATGGCATTACTCCAATTTATGCAGGCCGGGAAAAGTGTCGTTTCGGTCCCTTCTACCGTACATTGCGATCACCTGATTCTTGCTCAAACCGGAGCAGCTGAGGATCTTAAAAAAGCTGAAGAGACGAATAAAGAGGTATACAGCTTTCTGGCTTCAGTATCCAAAAAATATGGAATTGGATTCTGGAAACCGGGTGCAGGAATTATCCATCAGGTAGTCCTCGAAAATTATGCGTTCCCGGGAGGAATGATGATCGGTACCGATTCTCATACAGTTAATGCCGGCGGATTGGGAATGATCGCCATCGGAGTTGGAGGCGCAGATGCCGTTGATGTTATGACAGGTATACCATGGGAGCTCAAATTTCCCAAATTGATAGGGGTTCATCTGACCGGAAAACTCAAAGGGTGGGCATCACCGAAAGACGTTATCCTGAAAGTAGCCGGAATCTTAACAGTCAAGGGTGGAACCGGGTGTATCATCGAATATTTCGGCCCCGGAGCTTCAAGTATCTCATGCACTGGTAAGGGGACAATCTGCAACATGGGTGCCGAAGTAGGCGCTACAACATCTACTTTTGCCTATGATGAAAGTATGAGCGATTATCTAAAAGCTACTGGGCGCTCTGATGTCGCTGAGATGGCCTCTCAAATTGCATCAGACCTGAACGCTGATCCCGAGGTTTATGACCAGCCTGAGAAATACTTCGATCAGCTGATCGAAATTAATCTCTCCGAGCTCGAGCCACATATTAACGGTCCGTTTACACCAGATTTAGCGACACCTCTGTCGAAATTCAAAACTGTCGCCAAAGAGAAAGGATGGCCTATGGAGATGAAAGTCGGGTTAATAGGATCGTGTACCAACTCATCGTACGAGGATATCAGCCGCGCTGCTTCGGTCGCAAGACAGGCACGCCTTAAAGATTTAAAGGTGAAGGCAGAATTTACAATCTCACCGGGGTCTGAACTTGTCCGGTATACTGTTGCCCGCGATGGTTTTCTCGATTCATTTGAAGAGATGGGCGGCATTGTGATGACTAATGCATGCGGTCCATGCATCGGACAATGGGCAAGACACAATGCGGTCAATCTGCCTGAGAATTCAATCATGACCTCCTTTAACCGGAATTTTGCAAAAAGGACTGACGGTAATCCCAAAACACACGGGTTTGTTGCGTCACCCGAAATTGTCACTGCCTTTGCAATTGCAGGAACGCTCGATTTCAACCCCGAAACCGACTTCCTGACAAATGAAAAAGGAGATCTTGTAAAACTTGATCCCCCTTCAGGAAGCGATCTGCCACAGCAAGGTTTCGCCGTCGAAGATCAGGGGTTGATTCCGCCATCTACTGATCACCAGGGAATTGAAATCATTGTAGATCCCTCATCTGACAGGCTGCAATTACTCGATCCGTTTAAACCGTGGGATGGTCACGATTTAAAAAATCTCAAACTTCTGATCAAGGCTCGCGGAAAATGTACTACCGACCACATCTCAATGGCAGGTCCATGGCTTACGTACAGGGGTCACCTGGACAATATTTCGGAAAACCTGCTCATCGGAGCAGTTAACGATTTCAACGGGAAAACAAATTCGGTTAAGAATCAGCTCACCGGAGAATATGGAGCAGTTCCAGCTACGGCCCGGGCCTATAAAAAAGAGGGCCTTGGTTCGGTGATCGTTGGTGATGAAAACTATGGAGAAGGCTCTTCACGCGAACATGCTGCTATGGAACCTCGTCATTTGGGAGCAAGGGTGGTATTAACCCGTTCGTTTGCACGAATCCATGAAACCAACCTGAAAAAACAAGGGATGCTTGCGCTTACGTTCTCCAATCCTGATGATTACAATCGTATTCTGGAAGATGATTCAATAGATATTATAGGCCTTGAATCGTTCCAGCCAGGAAAATTACTGCAGCTTACGTTGCATCACGCCGATGGAACATTGGAAAATATTCCTGCAAAACATACCTATAATGAAGCTCAGATTGAATGGTTTAAATCGGGCTCATGTCTCAACTTCATAAAAGACAATCAATAATTCAACTTGAACTTTGTAGAGAGGCCGGGCGTTGACCCGGCCTTTTTTATTATTCGAACCGATTATTAAATTATTCGCACAAAGGACTGTAAAATACTGAATTACTATGTGTTGCAATTTATTTTTTTCGAATTAACATTTTTTAATACTTTTTCATTACCAATCCGGACTACGTGGATATACCTTTAGGTCCTATTTCAGAGAGGATTCTGGTGAAGGAGAAAAAGTATAATGGTATTTAAATTCAGGGTTATATCAGATAGGGTTGAAGATTTTGTTTTGCATATTAATGCTGATGCAAATAATACTTTTTTTGAATTGCACGAAGCGATTCAAGTTGCTTGTAAATACGATTCATCGGAACTGGCCACTTTTTTTATCGCAGACGAAGAGTGGGACAAGGGATTGGAAATTACGATGTTTGAAAATTCGTCGTCAAAACAGTATAAACCACTGTTAATGAAGCAAACGACGCTTGGGCATTTACTGAAAAATCAGGAGGATAAATTAATCTACACCTTTGATGTCATCAATCAGAAATCATTGTATATTCAATTAAATAAGATAGTTATGGACGAAAAACTAAACTCTCCGGTTATTTCCTACAACCATGGATTAGCACCCGTACAAAGCCTTTCAAACCGCTATAATTCAGATTTACTGGTGGATCAGGATTCTGAATTCCAAAATGTCTTTACAGATTTTGGTGAACTTGAAGATCTGAATATGATCTATGGTGAGATTGGTGAAGTTATGTAGATTTTAGATTACCTTTTTTGAAACTTATAAACGTAACCGGGCAATAAGGCGAATGGGCAAAAGTTGTACATTTG
>CAIOOC010000365.1 GCA_903859795.1 uncultured Bacteroidia bacterium | reverse complement strand
TACTCAGGGGAGTTTTCCATAAGCGAATCGTGTGTACCGGTTGCAAGAATTTCACCTTCTTCCAACAGAATAATTTGTCCGTATTGAATCACTGATGCAATTTTTTGGGTGACAGAAAGCAACGTGATTCCGGGATAATTCCGGGACAGATTATCAAGGATTTTCTGTTCTGTCTGGCTGTCGACCCGCGCAGTAAAATCGTCAAGAAGCAGGATCTTAGGATCAAGGGCGAGTGCTCGGGCCAGCATGATACGCTGTTTCTGCCCTCCGGAAAGACTAGTGCCCCGCTCGCTGACAATTGTATCCAATCCCATCGGTAAAGCAGCAATAAAATCATTCAGTTCAGAGGTTTCTATCGCCCTTGACATCGATTCATCTGTTACGTTTTCATTAAAGGCAATATTCTCACGAAGGGTCATATTGAAAATAACACTGTCCTGAAATACAAATCCTATCTGGTGCTGAAACGACTCCTTGTTATAATAGTTAATGTCTGTCCCGTCAAACAGGATAGTGCCTGTTGCAGGTTGAATCAGACCCGTTAAAAGATGTAACAACTGCGTTTTACCGGCTGCTGTGGGGCCAATGACAGCTGTTTTTGTCCCGGGTTGCAGCGTGAGAAAAATGTCCTTTAAAGCTGGTTTGTCTCCATAGACCACCGAAATGTTCTTCATCTCAATGTTCCCTTTTAAAAGTGTGTTTACAGTACCGGTATCACGGGTCTCTTCCGCATCCAAAACAGCACAGATCCGGCCATATGAAACCGAGGCCTGAACCACGAAATTGCTTATAAATCCGATAATAATAATCGGGAATATCAGTATCCCAAGGTAAGAGCTAAAAGCTGCAAAATCGCCTAACGACATTGCTCCGGTGATCACATAATGGCCACCAAGTGCCAGAATGACAAGAGATGCGAGATTTGACACAAATACAACTATTGGAATTAAGGTGGCAAAAAGTTTAAGAATTGAAATACCCAGATTTTTTGCCTGGGTATTCGCATCGAGGAATTTGTTGTACTCTTGTGTCTGTGAGTTTAAAACCCGTACCAATGCGGCTCCCATAATGCTTTCGCTGATAACTTTGTTAAGCCAGTCAATCACCTCACGACTTTTCTTGAATAATACTCCCACTTTACGGAAAACGATGAAAAATGCCCCAATTATAATTGGTATTATAACAAGAACCGATAACGCTAGCTTCCAGTCTATTGAAATAAGCAGTATGCTTGCCCCTATAATGATAAATATCGAAGAGGCCAGCGAAACAATAGCCATCGATACAAATAGTTTTACAGAATCAATATCCGATGTTAAGTTTGTAAGTAGTTTCGAAGGATTGGCCTGTTGGATAAATGCATAACTTTGCCGGGAGATCTTATCTGCCAGGCTTGTTCTTAAATCACGGGCTACAGTCTCGGAAGCATAGGTTTGCAGTATTCCCTGCAGAAAGGCAAACACCAGAATAATGGTAGCTGCGACAAGGAACTCAATAACTATTTTTTGATATGAGAATATCCCTTTAGTAAAATCATCTATTCCATGTGAAATTAGTTTGGGAATTACAAGGTTCACTGTATTACTCAGCAATGCGAATACTATTAAGCTGAATATCATGCCCTTGTACGGTTTTAGCACTTTGAATATATTCGGCTTTGCCGGTTTTCCTCCCGGTATATGTTGCTTATTTTTCTTTGTCATTACAATTTGATCTGTTTCAGAATATGAAGGGGCAAAGTTACTCGCTCTTGAATAATAATGGATAAAAATTTATAAGGTTTCTATTCAAAACCGATCTTCCTGGCAGAAAAGGCGGCGCTAAGTCTAAGCATCGCTTCACTTTTTACATGATCAACTTTGCTGATTACACACCAAAAACGGATTGTTATGGAGCAAGCTTCAGGTGTTACCTTGGTATATAAAATAACAGGGTTTCTTTTAGAAATTACATGAGGAATGTTCCTGACTGTATCGTTAATTACTTCATTTATCAGGTTGGCATCCATCTCTTTACCTGATAACAAGAATGAGAGCACAACTCTTTTTTCGTTGCTGCTGTAGGTCCAGTTTACGATGTTTTGTGAAAGGATATTTCCGTTTGGAATAATTACTTCAGCACCATCGGCAGTATTAAGCGTACTGGCACGCAGTCCGATCTCCTTCACCTTACCTGCCTGTCCGCCTACTTCAATCTCATCACCGATCTGCAACGAACCATCGAATATCAGAATTATACCCGATACGATATTATTTACAATATTCTGGAGCCCCATACCGATACCTACACCTAAAGCTCCAAGCAAAAAAGTAAGTTTGTCGATTGGCAGACCCGACGCAGCAATAGCCAGAATATAACCGCCCAGCAACACAAGTAAACGCGTAATTAGCAACCGTGAGTGCTGCCCTTTGGTTTCCGTTGTCAGTTCTTCGGCCTCGGTACCCATCTCTCCAAATAAAAAACTAATCAGTCGTTGCAAAATATGCGCTGTCCAGATTATGGCAAAAAACATGATCATGTCCTGAAGTTGGAATGAGATGCTTCCAATGGTTCGTGTTGTAGTCAGAACATCGGATATTTCACTGCTGAGTTTGTGATATATGTTAAGATTCGATGTGAGCATAATAATCCATAGGATCAATGCGATAATGACAAGCGGTATTCTGATTTTATTAATTACGATTTTACTGTCGAATGGCTTTTCATTGCCTTTTTTTATACGGCTGGTTTGGAGCTGAACCAAAATGATTTCACCGATTACATCAACAAAGATTGTCAAAACGATCGCTTGTGCAACAGCATATATAGCCGTAATTCCCACTATCCCTGAAAGTGAGAATCGTCCAAAAATATTATAAAGAATACCGAGCGAAGCAAGGATCACTCCTAATATGGCTGCAGATTTAATGAATACGTAATATGGCAATTGTTTATGTAAAATCCGCGAGAAACGCAACGTTGTCAGAACAACACAAGCGTGTAAGGCTATAAGAAATAACCTTTCGCCAACGGTTGGCTCAATAAAAAAATAAGCGATTGCATCTGTGAGAAATAATGCAGTAAAACCAAACCAGTAAATCAGAAAAGTCCGATCCTCTTTTTTGTAAAAGATAACAGTGGAAGCGGATATCAATAGCATGAAAACAATTGAAATGTAAGATCTGGGAGCATACGCATCGAAAAAAGGCATCAGGCTCAATAATACGACAATTAATGAGAGCATCGGAAAACTGTTCAGGTATTTAAGATTTAGATAATCATATAAGTCTGCTTGTTCTTTCAGCGACTTAAGCGCTTTTCGCTTAAAAAACAGCCATCCAAAGAGAATAATCCCCAGAAATAAGATTAACTTTCTTTCTCCTGAGGTCTGGCTGATATAGTAAACAATTGCCTTTTGTTCACTCCCAAAGGTGCTTATTGAGTTTTTAGCAGACTCCGGGAGAGGGGTTTCTGCAGATTCCCTTTCCCACAAGTAATTAACCTCCCGGCTGAAAAGTTTTCGACCTGCATTATCCAACCTGTTATCCATCATGCTCAACATATTTGACAATTCGAAGGAGTTATCTGACAGTCTGACTTTCATTGCATTCAGAGTGTCAACGTTGGCCTTGGTAAGACTATCGGTCCTGTTCCATTTCCATTCAAGCCGAGACAGCTTTTTGTCGAAAGTGGAACGCAACTCCTTATCAGCGTTCAATTTTCTGAAAATTGTATCCTTCAGTACTACTTTAAGATTTAGTTTTGCGTGATATACCCGGTGGTACATATCGTTCAGGTTAGCCTGAATCTGATCGGTTTCATCCTCAAGTTTGGATGTAAAACTCTGATACAGATATTGATTTTTAATACTAAAACGAGTGCGCCTGCCTCTGATGTTTTGGCGAATCTGCGCGATGTCACCAGTCATTTCCGCTATTCTGCGGGAAATTCTAACCACTTCATAATCTAATTTTGCACTGTCACCGATTGTATTCAGATTGTCATTAACCCTTTCAATACTTAACGTATAATCACTTAAAGTAAGTGTGTCTGATGACATAATCATTTTTTTATACAGTTGCCCAGTTATTTTAGGTTTTGACCCTAAACTATCCCTGTGCAGAACTTTTACTCCGGGAGTGATTGATCCGGGTGCAGAATTCACCTGGGCAAAAACAGTAGTTCCAATGAGAAGAAGGATACTAAAAACGACCGATCGGTTCATACAAACTATTTTAGAGAATTTATTAATACATTGCAACCTTCCGGAACCGGAATTCCGAATACAAAACAAGGTCCGAAGTTAAGGACTTTTATTGATTCAATCATTTGGAGTTATATTATTATGTTATTTTTGATGACCCGGATAATGAGTTTGAAATGAGGAGTGCAAAAAGAAGGCCGGAACACAAAATTATGCCATAAGACAGACTTTAAACTTCAGTATTTTGATGTATATTTAAAACAACATTCAGGATATATTGTTTGATTTGTTGATGGATTTAAAAAAAGGTTATATGAAACGCCCCGTTAAAATTGCGATATTTTATGTCATTCCAGCGATTCTTGCTGTAATCTTCATTCTGCTTATGGCATTGCCTTATGCTGCAAGGAATTATATCAATCAGCACGGAAAAGAGTACACCGGCAGGAAACTTGAATTGAAACAAATCAAAATCAACTATTTCACGTCTACACTTAGGGTAATTGATTTTAAAATGTTTGAACCTGATGACATTCAGCCCTTTGTCACTTTTGACACTTTGCAGGTAAGGATTAATCCTTTTCGCCTCCTCTCCTCCGAAATCAATATCGGGCAAATCCGCCTTGTTAAACCTGAAGTTACCGTGGTCAGGCGCGATTCAACTTTTAATTTTGATGATATAATTGCATTTTTTAATTCAAAACCACAAACGAATCAGGATAAACAGAGTTCGGCGCCGCGCAAATACATTGTGAGAAATATTACCCTTGATCGGGGGAAGTTCACGTTTAATGATAAAGGGGCCAATTACACCAACGTTATGAAGGACCTTGGATTTGCCATCCCTTTCATAAGCTATGATCAGGAAGAAATAAGTCAGGTCGGGTTGAAATTCCATTTTGAGAATGGTGGGTTTTTCCAGGCGAAAGCAGATTATAATCAGAAAATCGGGGAATACAGTGCTGATTTTAAGGTTGATCAGCTTGATATCTCACCATTTCTGCCCTATACAAAGGATTATTTCAGACTGAAAAGCATTGAAGGATTGGTGGGCGGCGATTTTCACATAAATGGAAGCATCAGCAAACCTGACTCTATCGTTATCAAGGGTGACGCAAATATAACCGGCTTTAATGCGAAGGATCCTGCCGGAATAACGGTCCTTGGCACAAAACGCG
>CAIOOC010000364.1 GCA_903859795.1 uncultured Bacteroidia bacterium | reverse complement strand
TGTAATCTTATGGATTATATCTAATCTCTTACTTTAGAAAATATTTTATAAGATTTAATACCTGATAAAACAAAGTATTAAACAAATTTGTCTTCGTTTGGTTATTTAAAAATACAAAATAATTATTTAAGTTTACTAGGAATAACATGAAATCTTCACCGCACATATGCTTTCTTTAGTTGAAGGATTGTAAGGTTTCTCTGTTCATATAATCGAGTGAGATAGAATTTAACTTCAATTCAAATGAACTAACATGCGCAAAATCATCTTTCTTTTTATTGTAGTCTTTTGCTTTGGTAAAATCGGAGCTCAGCAGACAAATGTAGATAAGCACTTGAATGGCTTTGACCAATACATGACGCAAACGCTTAAAGAGTGGAACACACCCGGTGTATGTGTTGGCATTGTTTATAAAAACAAGCTTGTTTTTTCTAAAGGATATGGTTATCGAGATTACGAGAAAAAACTGCCTGTAACGCCAAACACATTATATCAGATTGCTTCAAACACCAAGTTATTTACTACAATAGCAACCGGTATGCTTGTTGAGCAGGGAAAACTTGATTGGGATAAACCGATTAAAACATATGTTCCCTCCATCCAATTTTATAATGACGAGCTTAACAATACGGTTACCATTCATGATATGCTTTCGCACCGGACAGGCATTTCACGCCATGATTTGATTTGGTATAAGGCAGATTTTTCCAGAAAGGAATTATTTAAAAAGTTGAAATATCTTGAGCCAAGCCAGCCGCTAAGACAGGGTTTTTTATATAACAATCTGATGTATGCAGCAAGCGGCTATATTATTGAGCTTTTAACCGGGAAAACGTGGGAGAATTTTGTAACTGAAAATATTTTTAGTCCGCTTCGTATGAACAACACTGTTTTCAGTATAAGTGAAATGACAAAGCAGGCTGACTATGGTGTACCTTTTAATGAAAAAAGAGATACAACTATTTTATACCGTATTCCTTTTTATGAAGAGACAGGAGGTTTGGGTCCGGCAGGTTCAATCATTTCAAATGTGAATGATATGTCGCACTGGCTCCTGGCTTTAATGAACGATGGAAAATATGAAGGCAAACAGGTAATTCCATCTTCAGCAGTAAAGGCGAGTTTAACGCCGTCGCTTGCATTGCCAAATACAAATCTGGATAAGGGATATACTGAAATTTTGAATCCGGTTTATTGCATGGGGAGGCAACAGTCATCTTATCGGGGGCACCTTTTGGCTTATCATGGGGGCGATTTACCTGGATTTCATTCACAGATTTCTTATATGCCTATGGACAGTATTGGTGTAATTGTGTTTGTAATTGGTGACCAAAGTGCACCTCTTTATAATATTATATCGTATAATGTTTATGAGCGTCTCCTGGGTCTTTCGCTAACTCCTTGGAGTGAAAGGATTTTGAAAGATGTGAAAGAGGGTAAAAGGGTTAGCCGGGAAGCAAGAGGAAAAGCAACTGTTGGCAAAGTTAAGGGTACAAATCCTTCGCATCATTTGGATGATTATGCAGGTGAGTATGAAAATCCTGCTTATGGAATAATTAAAATAACTCAAAAAGATACAGCTCAGCAGTTTACGCTGCATCACATTTCCCTTCCGCTTTATCATTTTCACTATGACCGTTTTGACACACCAAATGATGAAGAGGATGGGTTGTTTTCATTAAACTTTGGTACAAATCCACAGGGTGATATTGACCGTTTTGTAATCTCTTTGGATGAAGGTGAAGCAACATTTACAAAAAAACCAGATATATCGTTAAGCGATTTAAAAACGCTCTCCCAATACGCGGGTAAATACGAAATAGCAGGAACTATTATCACAGTAGTAATAAAAAATGAAAACCAGCTTTTCATTACTGTTCCAGGGCAGCCATCAATTGAGCTTATTCCTTATAAGCCAAGACTATTTCATACAAAAGATTTCTCGGATATGACAATTGAATTCATTCTTCAAAACGGACAAATAACAGCAATGAAGCAAAAAGATCCTTCTGGTGAATATGAAATAAAAAGAAAATAAAGAAAGGTAAATAGATATAACAATTTAGATGTAATACTAGAATCCGGCCGTTCCCCATCCATTCCTGTAATTGCGGCGAAGGTATCTATTGACATCCGGGTCATTAGGAAACTTCATGTTGAGAGCATCCCAATTCAGCAGCCTGTCTGGCACCCGAATTGCTACAGTACCCAGGAGAATAGCCTCCGTCATAGGTCCGGTTTGTGCGAAATGCGAAGCGGTTTTTGGACCGCCCAAACATGCAACAACAAAGTTGTAATAGTGATTTTGTGCTGCGAGCTGAGGTGACTTATAATTTTTAAATTTACTTTCCGGCAGCAGAACAGGTATCCCATTGTGCGGGATAAGCAGGGCCCCCTCCGTCCCAACCAACATGGAAGATTCGGCCGGATACTCCTTTCCCGGGTATAAGTCCATGATCTCCTTTGGCGGGTAATACTCTCCGTCGAACCATTCGAGCGGTAATACCTTTGCTTCTGTGAGATCGTTCCCCGGAAACATCCAGGTGATATGGTTGCTCTGCGGCCAGGTATCCGCTCTTCTTTCGGGAGAGTCCTTCCAGGACTTCTGAACCTCAGCAATCACAGACAGGGGCGGTTTTAATCCAAGGCCTTTCCATACAGGGTCAAAGATATGGCACCCAATATCACCGGACCATCCAGTTCCAAAGTCCTGCCATGCCCTCCACTTCATTGTATGATAAATCTTAGGCACAAAAGGGCGATAAGGGGCAGAACCTATCCATAGGTCCCAGTTCAGATTTGCAGGTGGGGCCTCTCCATGTGAAGGACGTGGTCCCTCGGCTCTGTATTCCAAGATACCTGGACGGTTCGAACAGAGGTAGGCATGCTTAACTTTGCCAATTGCACCTTCTTTAATCCACTGAACAGCTCTGCGCTCATCCATTTTTGCAGCAACCTGTGTACCCAGCTGTGTAATCACTCCGTGTTTGACCGATGCTTCAGTTAATGCGCGAACCTCAGCTACATCGTGACACATCGGTTTTTGGCAATACACATGTTTCCCTTTTTGAATTGCCGAATAAGCGATTGAGAAGTGACTGTGGTCTGGTACGGCAACATTGACAGAGTCAATCTTGCCCCCTTCCTTCTCAAGCAGTTCACGCCAATCTGCATAGGTGCGAGCACCAGGATAGGCATCGGAGGCCTTTTTCAGATTCTCTGCATCCACATCACATATAGCTATAATCTGAACATTTGGATCCTCCTTGAATTGCAGAAAGTCAAACCAACCCATACCCCCGACCCCAATGCAGGCATGATTGAGCTTTCTGTTTGGCTTCCTGGTGTTTCTTGCGCATCCCAGGAGTAGTGGAGCTGCAATTGCGGCAGTTACGGAGGTTTGTAAAAACTTACGGCGCGAAACTGAAAAAGTATGACTCTTCATAAGCAGGATATTGTTTATTTGTTCAGAAAGGTGTTCGGTTTAATAAGGCCGTGATACTCCTTACAGGAAATAACACAAGCCTTCCAAATGTGCATACACAAATATTCGCAATAAGTTTTAAAAAACTAAATTGTAAATATCTGATAATTAAATTTTAAGATTCCTTCCGTAATCCCATCCCGCACGGGCAGGTTCATTTATATGAGCATCCAGTTCCGGACGACCTGTTGCTTTCATGTTGATGGAATCATAATTGATTATCCCTCCAAATCGTTGCGCGAGAATACCAACCTGTATCATTTCTGTCAGGCTCGCAGCATAGTCGAAATTAGATCCGGGAAGGGTATGGTTCTTGATTGCAGCAATCCACTCCTGGACAGGCAGTTCTTCCCCAATTCGTGGGATTGTTTGTGCAGGTGCATTTTTCAGGAACTCCTTCATCTCCTGGTCAGGAACAAGCAAGCGTGCATCGTTTGGTCTCCCGCCGGTAATCAGAGTTTTTTTATCACCGATCATGATCATTCCTCCATCAGGTATTTTATCAACACCCCATTCAGGTCTGATTGCCGGCTTTTCAATGCCCTCATACCATTTCATTGTAACAGGCGCCTTATTTCCGCGGGCTCCGAATTGCCAGGTAACTACCGATTCTTCAGAGACCCAACTATGATCAGGCATCGGATTAGGAATTACTCCCTCAGCGGATAGAGGCATACCAAGATCGAGCGCCCAGAATGGGGCATCGAGGGTGTGACAACCCCAATCGCCTAACTTCCCGTCTCCCAAATCGTAAAATCCTCTCCATGTTCCGGGAGCATAGATATTATTGAAAGCGCGGACTGCAGCAGGTCCCTGCCATAAATCCCAATCGAGCCCCTTGGGGATTTCTTCCTCTTGCGGAGGGAAACTGGCTGGTTTTCTAAAATAGCCATCATTTATTGGATCAATTTTTCCCTGCCAGGCAATAACTTCTTTGACCTGTCCGAGCACTCCAGCTTCATACCACTCTTTCACGAGCCTGATTCCATTGGTGGTATGTCCCTGGTTGCCCATCTGGGAAACAACGCCGTAATGTTTTGCCGCTTTTTTGAGTGTGCGTAACTGCCAGATATTGTGAGCCAGAGGTTTCTCTACAAAAACATGTTTGCCAAGTTCCATAGCTGCCATGGCCGCTGCAAAGTGGGTATGATCCGGGGTGGCGATTATCACTGCATCGATATCCTTAGCCATTTCGTCGAACATTTTTCTGAAATCTTTATATCTTTTGGCTTTAGGACACGCTTCATAACCCTTGGCAGATTGCCTGTCATCAACATCGCACATGGCCACGATGCTCTCCTGGGGAACCTGGGTCCAACTGGCTTCCCCTCTACCACCAACTCCGATAACTGCAAAATTTAATCTGTTGTTGGGTGAGCACCTTAACAAATTCGGGATTACAAAAACTCCGGTTCCAGCCGTAGCGGCTAGTTTCATAAATGATCTGCGCGATAGATTTTCCATTCGAATAAATTTAAATTATCTTACTTATTTATAGATTTTTAATTCTTGCGGAACCCTGATGAATTTCCATCAACCCTTTATGTAAACACTGGTTCATGAGGCTTTCATTCCTTTAAGCTTAAATTAGGTTTTAAAATTAAACAAATATTT
>CAIOOC010000363.1 GCA_903859795.1 uncultured Bacteroidia bacterium | reverse complement strand
CCATCTTTCAGTCACTTTAATCTCATGTTCGAGGGAAAGTTCAACTACTTCTCTGATGTCCTTAAATGACTGTTTAACTTCGTCACAGATAGGTACTTTTGCAACACAATTTCTATCGAATAGATATTGATAAATTTTATCCATATGTACTAATTCTTCCTGTGCTGATTTGAAAAAATATTTTGATGCAATAAACTGAGAATTAAAAGTATGGAATTATGCAAAAAATTAAGCATTTTTTTTCCAACTAAATTTGTTGAAGTTTTGCAGTTGGAGAAATAAAAATAAAGTTCAATAATTAATGAGCCTAAAACCTAAATGAGCAGAGATCATCAAAATATCTGGGAGAATTGCTTAAGAATTATAAAAGACAATGTGCCTTTTATAAGCTACAGAACCTGGTTCGAACCCATTGTCCCTATTAAACTGGATAATGATATTCTTACGATTCAGGTTCCCAGTCCCTTTTTCTACGAATACCTGGAAGAACAATACATCGATATTCTGAGAAAAACCCTCCGTAAAGAGCTGGGAGCAGGAGCAAAACTGGAGTATAGCGTAGTTGTGGATAATAATCTCAATGCAAATAATAAACCTTATACAGTAAAACTTCCGACAAATCAGAATAATAATCTTAAAAACAGACCAGTTAGTGCATCTTCCTTTAATGAAGATAACACGATTAAGAACCCGTTTGTCATTCCTGGAATACAAAAACTAAATATTGATCCACAACTTAAGCAGGACAACACTTTTGACAACTTTATTGAGGGGGAATGTAATCGGCTAGCCCGAAGTGCAAGTTATGCGGTTGCCCAAAAACCGGGCGGAACTGCCTTTAACCCTTTAATGCTTTATGGGAATTCCGGACTTGGCAAGACTCATCTTGCACAGGCTATTGGGATTGAAGTCAAAGAAAGATTTCCTGAAAAAATTGTTTTGTATGTAAATGCCAATAAATTCCAGACCCAATTTTCTGAGGCCACACGGAATAACAATCGGAACGACTTTTTACATTTCTACCAGATGATTGACGTTTTAATCATTGACGATGTGCAGGAATTCGCAGGAAAAGAGAAAACCCAGGAAACTTTCTTTCATATATTTAATCACCTCCATCAAACAGGTAAGCAACTTATCCTCACTTCTGACAAGCCACCTATTGAATTAAAAGGGCTTGAACAACGGTTGCTTTCCAGGTTTAAATGGGGGCTTACTGCCGATCTTCAAATCCCGGATTTTGAAACACGAATGAATATTCTGCATAAGAAGATTTACAAAGATGGAATTGAGATTCCGGAGGAAGTTCTTGAATACATTGCCTCACACATAAACAGTAATGTTCGTGAACTTGAAGGAGCATTGATCTCTTTGCTGGCTCAGGCAACTCTGAATAAAAAGGAGATTAATGTAGACCTGGCTATTAAAATGATTAATAAATTGGTTAAATGCTCTGTCAGAGAAATTACAATCGATTATATTGCCAAAACAGTATGCGATTATTTCAATTTGCCTGTTGATTCACTGGGAATTAAGACTCGCAAGAGAGAAACTGTGCAAGCAAGGCAAATTGCGATGTATTTCTCCAAAAGTATGACTAAATCATCTCTCGCCACGATAGGATCGCAAATAGGGGGTAAAGATCATGCCACGGTTCTCCATGCTTGCCGGACAGTTGCTAATTTAAAGGATACCGATAAAAATTTTAAAGTGTATCTGGATGAGATAGAAAACAGATTAAAATATTAAACGTTATAAAGCAGGCTCAAGAGTCTGCTTTTTTTTAATTCTACCTGTTTTAAATACTATTGTTTCTTAAATCTGAATAGATGCCTTCCCCTGATGGAATATACTGATACCTATAAAACTATTAAAGTGCCTGCTGAAGGCTACTTTAAGGAGAAAGGAAGTAAGTTTATTGCCTTCGCATTCCCCGTTTCGAATGAACAACAAATTAAGGAGATCATAGCAAGGTTAAAAAAAGAGCATCACAGCGCACGACACCATTGCTTTGCCTGGCGCCTTGGAGCTGATCACCAACTTTTCAGGTTTAACGATGATGGCGAACCATCCGGGACAGCGGGGCGGCCAATTTTCAGTCAAATTCAACAACACAATTTAACAGATATTATTGTGATTGTAGTGAGATACTTTGGAGGCATTCTGCTTGGCACAAGTGGCTTAATTAATGCCTATAAAAAATCTACTAATGAAGTACTTGCAAATTCTCTCATTGTCGATAAAATTATCCTGAACGAGATTGAAATTAAGTTTGATTACCAGGCTATGAATGATCTTATGATGGTTTTGAAAGAGTTCGAACTTGTGATCAAAGCGAGTGATTTTGATCTTACATGTAAGGCATATATCAGCGTAAGAAAGGATTTAACTGCTGTCGTACTGGATAAACTTGATAAAATAGACAAACTGAAAGCCCAAATAGTTACACAACCAACTTAAAGTTCCTGCGGATAATTAACTGAATTTTATAATTTTGTAATAACCTCATAATAATTAACTCATGAACCCCAAAAGCCTGATTTCAATCACAGACTTCACCAAGGATGAGTACCTCAAAATAATGCGCCTGGCAGCAGATTTTGAGGCAAATCCCAACCAAAAACTACTACAAGGTAAAGTTATTGCAACTCTGTTTTTTGAACCATCAACGCGTACAAGACTGAGCTTCGAAACCGCGATCAACCGGCTGGGGGGCAAGATTATAGGATTCTCAGATTCCTCTTCCTCGAGTGTTTCAAAGGGTGAAACCTTGCATGATACAATAAGGATGGTCAGCAATTATGCAGATATGATTATCATGAGACACCCTATGGAAGGGAGTGCCAGATATGCATCAGAAGTCTCAAGTGTGCCTGTCATTAATGCAGGAGACGGAGCGAACCAGCACCCATCTCAGACATTACTTGATATGTATTCAATTATCAAAACTCAGGGAAGCCTTGATAATATAAATCTTTTTTTAGTAGGTGATCTTAAATATGGCCGTACTGTTCACAGCTTAATCATGGCAATGCTTCAATTCGAAAATCCTATTTTTAATTTTATTGCCCCGCCTGAGCTTGCCCTGCCTAACGAATATAAATTATATCTGACAGCCAAGGGTATCCGTTACTTCGAACATGCAGAATTTACCGAAATTATCAATGCCGCAGATATCATTTATATGACACGGGTGCAGAAGGAAAGATTTATTGATCCAGTTGAATATGAGAAAGTTAAAAATGTCTATATCCTGAGAAACGAAATGCTG
>CAIOOC010000362.1 GCA_903859795.1 uncultured Bacteroidia bacterium | reverse complement strand
TAACAAGAGATAATAAAAAATATTCTCAATTTATAATCCCCGCAATCTGACGTTAGCTTTAGTAACAAAATTAATGGAAATGATAACAATAGTAAATGATATGTCGCCGATGCAGGTGTAAGTACAAATAGCGTTATTGTCATTAGTGATGCCGAAACAGGCATAAAGTCCTTTGAATTCCTAATTCTGAATAATACAAATCCGGTCACACTCGCAAATAATAAATAAACAAAAAATCGTGCCGCCTGAAAAGCTAATGGACTATTTAACAGCGGAAATTTATTCCAAACCGGATCATATATAAAAAGTATCCTTAATAAAGAATTCCATGATTGAAACGAAATTGCAAAATTCGACTGGCTTGATAAGTTACCGTTTAGATGAGAAAATAAAACATGGCTGAAGAATCCACTATATACACCTGACCCCAAAGAAATATAGGCCAAAACATTAATAATAATTATTGAAAGCATTAAAGCATAAACAGCTTTCCATTTCTTCTGTATTATCAGCATAGGTATATATATTATCGGAAAATATTTCACAGCTGCACCTATTCCCCATAATATCCCGGCCGAATATTCCTTCCCATTTATCATATTATAATATCCCAAAACAATAAGAAAAAGAATTAGCAAATAAAGCTGTCCGAATAAGAAATTATTTATCAGCGCCGCGCCTGATAATAGAATGATGTTAAGACAGTTTATGAAACTAATGCCCGATATCTTTTTGAATATCCCTGCCGTAATAAATAGTGCCGCCAGGTTTAATAATATAAAGATTCTTTTAGCAGTTAAAGGTGTCAAAAACGTTAATGGAACCAATACAAAAACAGTCGGCGGCGGAAAAGGGGAGAACTTCCCCTTCTCATTTATTCCATATTCATTAATCTGGCCTTGGAACCATTTGTCGTCATAGATATTTGAAAGGCTATTTCCTTCTGTTAGTAGGCGTGAGGATGTATAGTAATTTGGGAAATCAGAATTGATATTATTCCACGCAGGAATAAAACCAAACCTGGTAAATAGAATTGTCAGTGCAAGAAATAGTAAGAGTGGTAAGTATCTATAATTCAATCCGTATTATCCATAGTCGAATGTAATCAATAAAAACCCAGGGTAAATAATAAAAAGAAGACAGTGCCGCCTTCAGAGTCGAGAAATTCTGATTCAGGGGATTAGTTATAAATGATTTCATCACCTTCACTCCCTTATTGTACCTGTAGATTCCGTGAATTAGATGATGAAGCTTTCTATAGTAATCCGGTGAATAAGTACTGTGGAACATCATCGCTAGATCATTCGAGTCAGTCCAGTTGGTTTTAATTTTAAGATCATTTTTCACTATATCATAAAATCGTGTGCCGGGAAGTGGATAGGAAACTGAAATTCCAATATCATCCGGCAGAAGGTCCTTTATCATAGTAATTGTTTGATGAATATCTTCTTTTGTTTCTCCCAGATAACCTAGTTGTATAAAAAACGCAGTCTTTATGCCCTTCTTCTTAAGCTTCTGTGTCGCTTCATATATCTGCTCAACTGTCGTTCCCTTATCCATTGCATCAAGTATCTTCTGTGACCCCGATTCGGCGCCTATCCAAACTGTGTCTGCTCCTGATTCATATAGCGCCTCAATTGTATCCTCTTTAAGTAGTAGATCAACACGCGACTGTATCTTAAACCGGAATTTAAGTCCTCTCTGCTTTACTATATCCCGGAATTCTTTTATCCATCCCGGCTTCAATCCGAAAATATCATCGCAGAACCAGAAGTATGAAACATCAAATTTCTTTATAAGCATCTCTAGTTCATCAGCCGCATTTCCGGGACTTCTTGAATTATACCGCGTTCCATATATCGGTTTGGCGCACCAGTTGCATTTGAATGGACACCCCCGCGTCGTAGCAATGTTGAGCGAAAAATATCCGTGCTGGTTTATCCATATGTTCTTATATCTGTCCATATCAACAAGATCCCACGCAGGGAAGGGAAGTGTATCAAGGTTATGAAGAATTTCTCTTTTCTTTGTTCTTACTGTAATGCCATTTCTCCGGAATATAATCCCATCAATATGTTCAATATTATCGGCTCCTGCATCTATAGATTTTATCAGTTCAGATAAAGTTATTTCCCCTTCCCCTGTTATCACAAAATCAGTTCCGTTGTCAAGATATTTCTCATATTGATCGGAAGAGTCAGATCCTGATACTATGACTAAACAATTATGCTCCTTTCCCAACTCCGATATTCTAAAAGCGGCCTCGCGCATTTTAGTAAG
>CAIOOC010000361.1 GCA_903859795.1 uncultured Bacteroidia bacterium | reverse complement strand
CACTTTGGATTTTCTGGATTGCCCTCGATTACAGTAAAAGCACTAAAAAAAATCCTGTCAAAAAAAAATAACATCGATTTATAAAAATTGATTAATTTGATTTGGTTGTAAAATTATCTATATTTGTTTCGTAAAATCCCGAAATGAATATGACAGCAAAAGTCAAATATTTCACAGACGACCAGGAAAAACTAGCCAGGTATGGCAAAGCATTTTCCCATCCGGTACGCGTTTTTATTCTTGACTACCTGGCAAATAATCTGGATAAATGTTGTTACAGCGGCGATATGGCAGAGGAATTACCAATTGCCCGCTCTACTCTCTCGGAACATTTAAAAGCATTGAAAAAAGCAGGTCTGATCCAGGGTGAAATAAATCCTCCATTTATAAAGTATTGTATCAATCGCGACAATTGGCTCGAAGCCAGACAATTGATTGATAATTTCTTAAAACGGTAAAATTGTTAAATGCCTATCTTGTTTACTTATGTAATATCAAAATAATCATTATCATGGAAATTAAAATTTTAGGTTCAGGGTGCTCAAAGTGTAAAACGCTTGAAAAACTAACGCGTAATATTGTTGAACAAAATGGAATTGATGCCACTATAACCAAAGTAGAAGATATTGTGGAAATCATGAAATATGGGATTATGACAACTCCCGCTCTTGTTGTTGATGGGAAAGTCGAAATTAAGGGAAGAGTTCCTTCTGCCTTGGAAATCAAAAATGTTTTAATCAAATAAAATATGCTCTATGAAAAAGATTATTCTGCTTAGTGTTGGATTAATGTTATTGTGTACCATTTTTAGCAGTGCACAAACGGCAAAAAATGAGATCCAAAGTACAACAACGGCTAAGGTGGAAGTGTATTATTTCCATTTAACTGCGCGATGCATCACTTGTAAGGCTGTAGAAGCTGAGGCAAAAAAAGATTTGGAAACACTATATGGCGAAAAAATCAGATTTCAGACCTTAAATCTTGAAGATGATGCAAATAAAGCCATTGCCGAAAAACTTAAAATTTCGGGACAGACGCTTCTAATTGTAAAAGGAGATAAACAAATCAACCTTACTAACGAAGGATTTTTATACGCCCGTAACGACCCGGATAAGTTTAAATTAATCATCAAAGAAAAAGTTGATGGACTGTTGAAACTTTAAATAATGCAAACCCTTACAAATCTGCTGGATAGCAGTACAATGCCATGGCTTTCTGCTTTGCTGCTTGGACTGATGACTGCCATTAGTCCATGCCCATTGGCCACAAATATTACTGCAGTAGGGTTTATAAGTAAAGATATTAAAAACCGTAACCGGGTTTTTGTGAATGGATTGCTTTACACATTGGGTCGTGCTATATCCTACACGGCAATTGCACTCGTTATATACTGGGGCGCTGATCAATTCAAGTTCTCGGGTACTTTCCAGATATACGGTGAAAAATTCCTGGGACCCCTGCTGATTATTATTGGGTTTTTTATGCTCGATGTTCTTAAAATAAGATTCCCTGGAATAGATGGTGTGATTTCAAAAATGGAGGCTAAAATTAAATGGGGATATATTGATGCCGTTCTGCTTGGGATGGTTTTCGCGTTGGCTTTCTGTCCTTACAGTGGGGTTCTTTACTTTGGAATGCTGATACCTATGACCATTGCAAGTGCTTCAGGACTTTATCTTCCGATTGTTTTTGCACTTGCTACAGGATTACCAGTTATAATTTTTTCCTGGTTATTGGCCTATGCGATCTCTGGCATAGGTGACGCTTATAACAAAGTCCGGACCTTCGAAATCTGGTTCAGACGGTTTATCGCAGTTCTGTTTGTTCTGGTTGGAACGTACTATGTAGTGAGACTATTTATTTAAAAAATTTAAGAAGTCATTTCGTGTTTATTCGAAATGAATATTTACCAGGTATGAAGTTAAATAAGAACATCGCCATTCCATTATTGCTGTTACCTGTCTGGTACCTGACCTATCACAACCTGCAACCCTTAACCGATTGGATTGTCTATTCAGTAACAGGACTTACAAAAGATGCACATTTTACGGAAGCTTTGCGGTTTTTCGTTTTTGAGTTCCCCAAAGTGATGCTTCTTCTTACCCTGATTATCTTCATTGTGGGAATCGTTCGAACTTACTTCACACCTGAGCGAACCCGTAGGGCACTTGAAGGGAAAAAAACATTTACAGGAAATGTAATGGCAGCCACTCTTGGCATTGTCACTCCGTTTTGTTCATGTTCCGCGATACCATTGTTTTTAGGATTTGTAGAATCAGGTGTCCCGCTTGGTGTCACTTTCTCTTTCCTTATCGCTGCTCCAATGATCAATGAAGTAGCAATGATCCTTTTATACGGAATGTTTGGTTTCAAAGTTGCCGCGATCTATGTCGGAACCGGATTGATCATTGCAATCCTGGCTGGATGGGTCATTGGTTTGTTGAAACTTGAAAAATGGGTAGAACCATGGGTATATCAATTAAATATGGGTGATAGCGGTCTTGAGGAAGAGAAACTCAGTTTTGTGAACCGGATCAATTGCGGTTATGATGCAGTGAAAGAAATTGTAAGCAAAGTTTGGATCTATGTAGCCCTGGGAATCCTTGTGGGAGCTGGAGCACACGGATATGTGCCTGAAGAATTTATGGCGGCATTGATGGGCAAATCAGTCTGGTACTCAGTCCCACTTTCGATTCTTATCGGTATTCCTTTGTATTCCAATGCTGCAGGAATCATTCCGATCGTTTCGGTGCTTATTGAAAAAGGGGCATCACTTGGAACTGCGCTTGCCTTCATGATGGCGGTAATTGGGCTTTCGCTTCCGGAGATGGTCATTCTTAGAAAAGTCTTACGACTCCCCCTGATCTTCACTTTTATTGGAATTGTCGGAGTAGGGATAATGATTGTCGGATATTTGTTTAATTACATTTTTTAAAAATTATAAGAAAGTGGTTTCCGACGAAATTTGGACCACATTCCTAATAAAAGAAATCGTAAATTTAGTATACGGAAAGCAAAGATTATATACTAATTATTAATCGTTACTGTCATGAAAACAAAATCATTAGGTTTTATCGGAGGTGGTAGAATCACCAAAATTTTTCTTCAGGCTTTTGCGAATAAGAATACCGAATTCCAATCCATTGTGGTCTTCGATACAAATGCTGAGGTGGCAACAGCATTAAAACATCAATTCCCGCAAATCGAAATTGCTGATGATATCTATGCAGCAGCGCGACATTCAATGGTAATTATTGCCCTTCATCCTCCGGTTATTATTGAAACGCTTGATAAAATCGCGGATACTATTTCAAGGGAGTCAATTGTATTTTCACTGGCACCAAAGATTAAAATTGAGAAAATCGCGGCAAAAGTTAAAACCAGGAACATTGTGCGGATGATACCCAATGCCACCTCGTTTATTAACGAAGGTTACAACCCGATGACTTTTGGTCCCGGGTTCGATGAGGGTGAAAAGGCAGCCTTTCTGAAAATGGCAAAACTATTGGGTAACACTTTTGAAGTTGAGGAGGCTAAACTAGAAGGTTATGCCTTAATGTCGGCAATGCTGCCCACCTATTTCTGGTTTCAGTGGGATGAACTTGCTAACCTTGGAATCCAAATGGGGTTAAACGAAGGGCAAAGTAAGGAGTCGGTTAAGCAAACCCTTATAGCAGCAATAAACCTGATGTTCAACACGGAACTTTCGCCTGAACAGGTTATGGATCTGATCCCGGTTAAACCTATAGGGGACAATCAAACGCAGATTTGTGAAATTTATCGTTCCAAACTGTTATCCTTGTACGAGAAAATTAAACCTTAAAAGACAAATGGAAGAGTTCGACAGGCATAAACATTGGGAACAGATATACAAAACAAAGCAATTTGACGAAGTTAGCTGGTATCAGCCTACGCCTGAAACCTCGCTGTTTTTTTTTGAGAAATTTAAGATTCCCAAAGAGGCAAAGATCATTGATATCGGGGGCGGGGATAGTTTTCTGGTTGACAACCTGCTTGACAGGGGTTACAATGATATTACGGTTCTCGACATTTCGGAGTCAGCTCTCAGCCGGGCTAAATTAAGGCTGGGTGAACGTTCTGCGAAAGTAAAATGGATCGTAGCTGATGCAGCAACTTTTAAGCCAACTGAGATCTATGATTTCTGGCACGACCGTGCTGCCTTTCACTTCCTGACAAAAGAGGAGGAGATTGAAAATTATATTAATACAGTTCAAAGTAGCATTAAACCCTCGGGGATTCTGGTAATTGGAACATTCTCAGAACAGGGCCCAAAGAAATGCAGCGGAATTGAAATCAGGCAGTATTCCGAAGTTTCGATGACAGAGCTGCTCAAAAGTTCATTTGAGAAAAT
>CAIOOC010000360.1 GCA_903859795.1 uncultured Bacteroidia bacterium | reverse complement strand
GCCATAATCCTGTGAAAGAAAACAAAAGCCCTTCCACCAGGAATATCCCGCTCAGAAAGAAAAGGAAGAATGTCAAGCAACATCCTTGACCATACGATGACCGGAAACTTGCCCATTTGTTCTATTTCCGCGCGATGGGTTATAAAAACACGTTTGTCCAGATAATATTCCCATAATGACGGGCCCTCATATTTATAAATTTCCTGCTGCTTTCTATTGTCGAAAACGAACAGGTCAAGAATTTCATCTTCCGTCAGTCCATCCTTGCCGGCCAGAAGGTATCCCAGTGCCGTCTTCACGATCTCTGCATCATGATCTGTTTCAAGTGTCTGAAAATAACCGGTTAGCAGCTCATCCATTGATTTAGCCAAAATAAATTTGCTGTCAAACGATCTCCACTCTTTTGCCAATTCGAAACAAATTTTCACAAACAAAGGGAGTCCAGTCTCGTTAAATCCCTTAATAATACTTTCGAACTGGGTTTTGGTAAGTGTGCGATTAATTTGGCTGAACCATCCCCGCAGAATCTTTTCCGCAATGTCGGATGGCAACAGGGGCAGATCATGAATCGATCCATTTATAACTTTTTCCCGATACTTCTCAAGTAATGAAATTATGATTTTAATGTTACCCGGCAGATGGTCAGGAATCCATTCCTGAATTTTAATGTATTCAATATTCTTTATCTGATCCAATGCATCAATAAAAAGAATTAATGGCTTTTGAAGTTCCTCAACTTTATTGATCAATCCGGTGAATACCTTTTGCTGAAGTCGCTTATCATCCAAAATGTTCTGATTTATTCTGATCTCTTCAGCAAACTGAGGAAGATCTATTTCTAACCCTTTGGCGATTTGTTCATTTATTCCCATAAACAGGGTCAGAATTTCGGAAGAAGCAGGTGACGTTCCTGCAAAGCGATAGACAACAGTTGCACCATTTAGTTTTTCTGCTTCAACGATTGCTTTAGCCATCACCGACGATTTACCGGATCCGGATGGCCCGGTAAGACACAAAAAGGTACTCTGCTCCTTTCCTGAAAGATACTTAAGGATACCATCTATTGTCTCTTCTCTGCCGGCAAATCCTTTTGTCAATTCTGTTTTAACCTCACTGTGGAATTGAATTTCTTTTTCAGATTCCGATAAGCTATTTATTTCCTGCAAATCGCTATTGATAATGGTTTTTAGGTCTTCAAACACCCTGTTTCCAAGAGCTTCAAGATCTTTTACCTTAATATCTTTATTGTTAGGTAACCAATCGGCAGGATAGTCATAAAGATGCGATTGGTCTAATTTCTGATAAAGTTTCTTCTTGAGCTGATCAATCATTTCTGTGGAGTAGGTATCCACTTTCCCCTCGACAATATCTGCATAATCTTTAGCCGCCATATTTTCGGGAAGATCATTAATATTCCTGAAATAACAGAAAACATGCTTTTCGGCATCTTCTGGATCCAGGGCACCTCGCATGATTTCCTGATGGGTGGCAGAGGTGAAGTATTTAATTCGCTGCTCCAGCGTAAAATTAAGTTTGTCAACTGTCAGGCGCAAAATGTTACGTAATTTCGATTCAACCTTTTCCCATTCCGTGTATTCCTTATATTGCTCTCCTTTGGGTTGCAGTACAAATTCGGAAGGGATGGCATTGGTATCCTCCTTGTACCAAATCTCCACCAACTCTTTATTATCTAATGTAAGTTCCGACATGATGGCCCCGTATTCCTTTTCTGGGATGATATCAGGGATGGGTTGCCAACCATAACGGTTTCCAATAAGAACAATAAAATTGGGTTTGGGCGAAATTTGTTGACAACGTTTGATCTCTTTCAGGCAAAGTTGCATGGTTTTCTGATCCTGTTGGGTCTCTTCATTAACACCCCAACGGAGATCCACTGCTTGAAATTTTGCTCCATTCTGCTTACAGAATTCCCGAAGTTTGGGAAAGATATTTTGCTGAAGATATCTCCGCTCATGAGACATATCGGAGAAAGTGGAACTAATAAAGACGCGGAAGATTTTTGTTGTTATCATGCAATTTTTTTTTAGACAATAATTAATAATATAACAATCAATATCTTAATTCTGGATTCATGCACCACATCTGATGCATCTTAATAATCTGTCTTCCATTTATTACCACAAACTCTACATTCAGGATCAACATAGATTACGCCGCTAAAGGCTTATGCCCAACTTATTTATTATTCACTTTCATCCCATCTTTCTCCACACTCTTTGCATACATAGGATGTATAGCTTCTTCCGGTAAAGGCTTTTCCCCATAAACGGAGTAAATAGATAGCAACCAGTACGAAGAAAACAGTAATAATTGTTGTTGAAGTTGAATCCTTCATTGAGGACAAGGAGGCTGCAAAGATTATCGAAAAAAATACGGTAAACCCAAAAGCTTTTCCAAAATACCCCTTACTGGTGGCCACAACCCTGTATCCACCACATTTTCTGCAATTTTCCATTTGTTCTGATTAATAAGTTATTTGTAAATTTAAAATTCAGGTATTCAATAATTTACACTAAATCAGGATTCAAAGAGGATCTTATACTTGTTTTCAAAATTCTCACCCTGAGTATTTATATTTGTTATAAGAGATTTGAAAATTTCTGAATTTAACGGTATTCGTGATTTCAAAAATCTACTTAATATTCCTTTTGCTTTCTCTTCTTTTTCTATTTCAAGAGAATTAATTTTAAAAATCTTCATTTCAGAATATAAATCGCAAACTCCATTAACAAAATCACCTGTCTCATTAAGCCCCTTATCATCTAATTTTAATGCTACATAAAAACCTGCCAATTTTGCAACTAATTCATCCTCTTCAGCGAGATATAAATATCCAATTAATTTATCATAATCTGTAATTTTTTCTATTTTAAAATATTT
>CAIOOC010000359.1 GCA_903859795.1 uncultured Bacteroidia bacterium | reverse complement strand
GTTAATTTCGGGTTCTCGCAAATTACTAAATAGTTCAGGGAGGCTGTGTGTGATTCTACCATTTAGCAGTTTGGTTGAATTCAGGGAGAGTGCACGAATTGCAGGCTTTTATTTGCTTAGCCAAACAACAGTAATTCCCAGGATAGGTAAGGCCCCCAAACGGGTTTTGTTTGAATTTAGTGTTGATCCCGGATACCCAAATATTGATGAATTGACAATTCTGGATATAAATGGAGATTATACTGAGAGCTATCGAAAACTTACTTCTGCATATTATCCTGCCTTCTGAACCATTCAGGCATATTTTTTGTTGATTTGTATATAATTACTAAAAAGCTATTTTAATGTCTCTTTTTCAGGATATTAATCTTTGGGCAGTTTTATTGGCAGCTTTTACTAAAGTGGCAATCGGCAGCTTCTGGTACTCCCCCCTAATACTGGGTAAAAGCTGGATGGCCGAAAATAAGTTGTGTGAAGCAGATCTTATGAAAGGGCATCCGATTTGGATTATGGCGCTTCTTTCAATTTCATTTGCTTTTGTCGGAGCATTGGCAATGGCTTTTTTTATTTCGGATGAATCAACATTCCTTTCCGGTGCGGGGATGGGGGCACTTGTATCAATATTATGGATCTCGACATCAAAGGCAAATACAACTTTATACGAGAACTATTCATTTAAACATTACCTGATTCATGCCGGTTACGATATCTGCAGCTATACAGCAATGGGTGCAATTCTTGGCGCTTGGCACTGAGTATATTAAGCTCACTAGAAAATTCTGCAGCAAGTTACTGTTAACTTTCAATTTGTATTCGTTGTGAAGCTGTGGGAGCAAGCGGCTACAAGCTTCTGGAAGATTACTTAAGGTCTGTGGTATCGTGCCAAATTTTCAAACCAAACTACCTTCATTCTTTGCTCTCCGTTACAGATTATTGCTACTTTTGAGCCGAACCATCAAACTATTACCGGATGAGAATTTTGATACTACTGGCTATTTTTTCATTGTTACTATACTCTCGGACAAAGGCGGCTGAGCTTTCGAATGGAGCCCGGATTTCGTTACTGACCTGCGCTCCGGGTGATGAAATTTACTCCTATTTCGGCCATAGTGCCATCAGGGTTAATGATCCGAAATCGGGTATCGATTACGTTTTTAATTATGGAATTTTCAGCTTTGATTCCCCTAATTTCATATGGAGGTTTATCCTCGGGGAGACTGATTATATGCTTGCGGGGCAACGAATGCCTTCTTTTATCGATTCATATGTTGAAGAGCACCGAAGTGTTTATGAGCAGGTATTGAAAATCTCTCCTGCTGAGCAACAGTCACTCTTTGATGCGCTGATGGAGAATGCAAAGAAGGAAAACCGGGTATACCGTTACCGCCATTTTTCCGATAATTGTTCCACACGTGTCCGTGATCAATTTGAAAAATGTGTGAATCATCATCTTCAATATGATACTCTGAAGGATAAGAAATTAACATACAGGCAGTTGATTGATCAATGTGTACCGGTAAACAGCTGGAACGGTTTTGGAATTAAAATCGCACTGGGAATTCCTTGTGATCATATCACCACCTTTTCAGAAAAAATGTTTCTTCCCGATTACCTGATGAAAAGTATGGCAGGAGCAATTGTCGTGAAAGATGGGATGAAAGAACCTTTTGTAATGCCTGCCACAACTTTGTATGACTCGGGGCCTGTTAAGACGGGATTCGATCCCACCTCTCCGGTAATTGTTGTAAATCTATTCTTTCTAATAATACTTGGGTTAACACTTATTGAATTCATCAGGGGACGAAGATTAATCTGGCTTGATGTCGTAATCTTTTTCTCATTAGGTATTGCCGGTCTTATTTTAAGTTTTCTCTGTTTTTTCTCGGTTCTGGAAGCAACCGGCTGGAATCTTAATTTGATTTGGGCATTGCCCACCCATCTTATTTTTGCGGTACTTTGGCTGATACCATCGTTACGCTCAAAGCTTGAGTCGTATTTGAAATTCACTTTTGGAGTTGTTGTACTGTTTCTTTTATCG
>CAIOOC010000358.1 GCA_903859795.1 uncultured Bacteroidia bacterium | reverse complement strand
CCCTTGAGACAAAGGATACCAGAATTATTGTTGGGGTAGCTAAAACAGTAGTCCTTGTATTTACGAACTAACCAATCCGGCATATAAATGGAACTGGACGAGTACTCCGTCAGTTTTGCAGTTGCCAACAAAAGTTGTTGTGCGTGACGGCGACACATTTAATGAGGTGTCGTGGACCTTTGAGGGTGCGAACGAAGACCAGTTCAATGGTAAAACGATTACCTTGAACTTTGTCTGTACTCAGGTGCAGGGTTTGTCGATACAGTCTGTCTGGTGGGCAGCTTCATCTTCAGCATCAGGGCCGGTGCAACATGCCTGGAAAATAAGAAATAGTACGGCTTCAGTAGTTTCGTTGTACCCCCAGTTGGAAGGTATAGACCTCAGTATAAAGACGGATAAGCCAGCTGAATTGTGGTATGTCAGTAAGGACGGAGGTCCTAAAACCGATTCAATAGGCGTGCGAAAGGAGCAGGTAACCAATGGGAAAGATCATGATATTCCTCTTTTGGATGGTTCAAGTCAGCATGGATTTGTTCCATTGGCAATATTGAATAGTTCCGGAAAACACGGATTATATGTTGGTTGGGAATGGCAAACAGGTCGTTTAAATGTGGTAACCGCCAATAATACCACAAGGATAAGGGCCGGATATGGCAAGGGAGGCGATGTACCTACCGAATATCTAAGTGTTGCGGCAGGCACTGTATTCGAGGTTCCTTCAACCTATTTAGGCGTTTATAACGGAACCGTTGACGATGGAACCAATGGTTTGAAACGTTGGTTTTGGGTGAATAAAGTTCCGTCAAATATGCGTAAGGATACGACTGAACCTTGGATACAATATGGTAGTATGTTTCAATACGCCACAGGATGGGGTGCCAACGAAGAAGTGTATAAAAGAGGGATGACCGAAAAATTGTCGGGGATTCCTTTTGAAGCGGTTGAGATTGATTATGGATGGTGGGGGCCTTCCTCAGAGCCACGCGGTTTTGAAGCCTATAAACCATGGTGGCCCAACACCATGTCAGTGGGAGGAAAACTGGCACACGAAAATGGTTTTAAGTTTAATCTCTATTTCTGTGGTATGTTGGATTGGAGAACCAAAGAGATGTTAAAAGCAAAATGGGTGCAATACGGGATGGACTGCTGGAGAGACGACTTTGGGAGAACGCCTCTTTCCGTATTAGACTGGCTCTCTGAAAATATCCCTAATTACCGTTATGAGAACTGCTCGGGAGGAGCTCAATGGAAAGACTATGCAACACTTCGCCGGGCATCCGTCCAAACAATTACAGATAACGTATTTTCTGCACTTGCCGTTCGTCAGGCATTCTACGATGCCTCGTATGCCATTCCGTCCGCACAGCTTTCCCAGGCATTGGAATGGAGAAATGCTCCTAATGAGGAATATATTGCCTGGCTGCGAAGCGGGATGCAGGGAGCAATATGGTGGGGGATGCACTCCGGACAGAAAGATATTGTTTTGCCTTCAGACCGTCCGTTTGTGATACAGCCTATGAAGGACCTGTTGTCACTTTATAAAACCAAACTCAGACCCCTGATCAGGGAGGCCAATATTTATCACATTCTACCTCGACCCGATGGGGTTCACTGGGATGGGATTGAATACTTTAATCCTAATAACCAAACGGGTGGAGTAATGTTGTTTAAACCGGACAGTTTACCGGATACCAGAACCGTTCAATTCGCCGGATTGGATGCAAAAAAAGAATATGCCCTTACCTTTACAGACAGACCTGAACAAAATACTAGACTTAGCGGAACGCAATTAATGGATCAAGGGCTACCGGTAAATATTACAGGTAAAAATCAATCTGAAATCATATTTTTTCACGCAAAATAAGATGAAATAACCATGTTACGAATATCATCAACCGAGTTGAATATTTCATCATGGCTATTAGCTTCGCTGATCTTCGATTCCATTTGGCCGCTAAAAAACAAATTATTTACAAATGAAATTTCTACTCCACATTAATAGCAATACCTTGTATTTGGCGGCATTATGGTTCTCCTGCATCACCGTTTATGCAGGTAATCCAGTTAAGTCTGATAATAAAGATATTCACTTGCCAAAGATAATGTCGAACGCAAAAACCTGGGTTCTTTCCAATGAGCTGTTCAGTATGGAACTCGCTCTGAAAGATTCAGGGATTATCATCAGGTCGTTATACAACAAGGGTTCAAAATATAACTGGATCGGAAAAGCAAATTCGGTCTGTTTTGCAACAGGTGTTAATAATGACAAATTAAAATTCATCAGGGATTCGATAGGTAAACTGTCTGGCGGGGTCCTTGAATTGAAGATTGAACTTATCGGGACGCTAAGTGGGATAAGGCAAAAGCTGGTTTACAAAGTTTACCCGGGGAGTAAAGCTATTTCTTATTATGAGTCATTAAGAAACGAAGGGAAGAAACGGTGGAAAATAGACCCTTTAAAGTTGCTAAACCTTAATTTAGCTGCAAAAGATCTCGAGCT
>CAIOOC010000357.1 GCA_903859795.1 uncultured Bacteroidia bacterium | reverse complement strand
GTTTATGCAATATTAGAATCGTATTGTCAAAAGGTATTTCCAGAAATTTAAATAAGAAAATTTATAAGGAACATGTAATTTCTCTTTTATGTATTTATACCACAAACGGAATAAACCGTCTCGTTTGTTTCATATAACGTTTGTATTTATCACCAAAATATTCCAGACACTCTTTCTCGTCAAAGATTGCTGTTTGGTGGAGACATAACGTTGAAATCAGGGAAATAAGAAATAATGACAGGGTGACTTGTTTCAGGAATATTCCCCAGGTTAAAAAAATCAAGGAGGAGTAAAGCGGATGCCTGATGTATTTATAGATCCCTGTGTCGATTAGAACCGAAGTCTTCTCAAAAGAATAAAGCCCTTTTTCATCCCGGTCCCGGATTGGGGTTCCTTTCTTTTTTAACAGGATAACTCCAGCAATTACCAGATAAAGTGCAATAAAAAGGAGAACCCAGGAGAAAAGGTGCGGAACGGTAAACGGATCGTCAAACCAGTACGGGATGTTGGACAACCCCAGCCAGAGGATGGATTCCCAACTGAAGAAACGATAAAATCCATGGCTTTTAGGACTGAAAAGTGTTCGCCATGAAATGAGGACCAATGGAATACTTAGGATACAGAAAGCGATCATTTTAGCCATCTTTCAAACTTTAGGGTTATCCTCTACCCTTTAAAATTATATAAAGATAGTGATTTGAAACCAGATTATTGCCTGGGCTATCAGGATTAAGTATTCTTTGTTGCGATTACCACCAGCGTATCCCTGCTAATCTGCAAAGATCGAGGCGGGAAAGTAAAAGGTTATACTCGAATTGAAGCTGGCTTAACTGTGCGTCTTTAAAGTTAGAAACAGCTGTCAGCAGCTCCAGATTTGTAATTACTCCAAATTTATAGCGTTCAGAAGCCAGTGTATGGGCAAGTTGTGCCTGTTTGATCAACGTGTCGGCGCTGGCCAGTTTCTTCTGATTCTTACGGATATCGTCCATTGCATTCAACAAATCTTTGTGCAGTGTCACTTTTTGGGTTTCAAGTGCGAGCTGCGTTGCATCGTGATTTATAACA
Source organism: uncultured Bacteroidia bacterium (assembly GCA_903859795.1). GTDB lineage: Bacteria > Bacteroidota > Bacteroidia > Bacteroidales > Prolixibacteraceae > JAAFHB01. The sequence continues at coordinate 18,689 of CAIOOC010000357.1, read as the reverse complement.
GCCATTTTTCTCTGAAAGCCGGGTCGTGAAGCCGATAAAATTGGAATTGTAATTCCAAGTCCGAGGAAGTAATTAAAATTAATCAGATCAATATTTGGCATAAAGCCGTTCCTGTATCCCATCCCTGCCTGCAGATTGAGAATGGGAAGCCGGCTTCTTTCTGCGGATATAATATCCCAGCTTGCCGATTTGATCTTATCGCCTGCAATCCGTAATTCCGGATTATTCCGGTACGCAAGGGCAGATAATGAGTCGGTTACAAGGGTAAAAACAGAAGAGCCAAAATTCGTGTCAGTCAAATAGTCCTTGCCGCTGATGCCAGTAAGCATTCCGAGCAAATTATACTGTTTATCCATCTGTGCCCTCAGATCAGTATAGAAATTCACAGCATTGGTATATTTCACTTCTGTCGAGACCAGATCGTAATTCAGGGCAGCTCCGTTTTTCACTTTTACTTTAATCTGTTCGAGGTTAGATTGCAGCAGCCTGATTTGTTCCTGCTGGACCTCAAGGCTTTTATTTAAAAATACGATCGAATAATAGACCTGGGCAACCTGGTATGCCAGGGTAATCTTAAAACTTTCAAGGTTGTCCTTTGAAACCTCCAGATCGCTCTTTGCCTTATTCAACAACGAACTTACATGTAAATCTATCAGTGGTTGGGCCAGCGTAATCGAGGCGTTGTAATTATCTGCCGGCTGTATCTTAATCTCCTGCATCTGGCCTGATGCAGAAGGAAACTGGATCAGAGGTGTGGGAAACTGCTGGCGATAGGAGAGGTCGCCCATTGCCGTTGGTAAATATGCAGTCTTGCCAAGCCCCACTTTCACTTCATTCAAGGTTACCTGATCTTTCATCTCCGCAACTCTGGGGTATTTTACAAATGACTGTTCAACAAATTTTTTCAGCTCTTTAGGGACCGAAAATTCCTGTGCCGACAACAGGTTTATGGATATTAAAACTATGATTATCAGTGAAATTATTTTCATTTTACCTGAGATTTAATTAAGCTTTTTTTTATAGTTAAATTTCCTGCGCTGCCATTAATGCCTTGTTGTTTCTTATCCTGACACTCCGGGTTAGCAGAAGCAGCGGAAAGGCAAATAGTATAAACAGTGTGGCATAGAGGAAGGCATCGAGGTAGCTCAACAGAAATGCTTGTTTCATTACTGAAAGGTCAATAATCTGATAGGTTTGTTGCTTCAGGTTTGCTATTAGCGGGAGTTTTGACTGCAATCCCTGGTATATCTGATTAAAACGTTCAGTAAATTGGGCACTTCCATCATAAATATTGCTAATCAGATCGACCCTGTGAATGGCTACACGATGTGCCAGATAGTTGTTTATTATGGCAATTCCGAACGACCCGCCCAATTGCCTCATCATGTTGTTCAGAGCAACGCCCTGAGGTATTTCATGGGGTTTTAATCCAGCAACAGCCATGGCATTCAACGGTACAAACAGGCAGGCGAGACCTGCTCCACGGATCAGCAATGGGAGTGCAAAGAAGCCTGAACTGACGTTCTGATCGGCCCGTGACATCAATATTCCGAATCCCATCAGGGTAATAAATCCTATTGTGACAAAGATATGCGGGCGCGTCCCTCCCTGCAGCATCTTCCCGATGAATGGCATCAGAATCAGGGATAACAGAGATGCCGGTAAAAGGGTGATGCCGGTTTCATAGGCTGTGTAACCCAGGGCTCTTTGTAACATCAGCGGAAAAATGAACACCGATGTAAAGAGAATAAAACCAACGATAAAAGTGAGTAGAGTTGTAATAGCCAGGTTAAAATCTTTCAGAATGCGCAGATTAACAACCGGCTCCTTTTGCTGCAGTTCCCACCAGATAAATGTGACCAGACCAACAGCAGCAAGCACAGTTAGTCCGATTATAAGCCTTGAATCATACCAGTCTTCTGCTTCACCCCTTTCAAGCACATATTGCAAGGCTCCGACACCTATTGTAAGGAGGAAGATTCCCGACCAGTCGATACTGGGCTTTTTAAGAGCAACCGGCAACCGCGGTATAAACCTGTATGCGAGAATACTTGCAACAATTCCAAAAGGAAGATTGATAAAGAAAATCAGTGGCCAGGAATAACTGTCAATAATAATTCCACCCACAGTGGGCCCCAAGGTCGGTCCGAGAACAACGCCCATTCCAAATAATGCCGCTGCCATCCCACGTTGCTTTCCGGTAAAGGTCTCAAAAAGGATAGATTGCGAGGTTGATAAGAGTGCTCCACCACCCAATCCCTGTACAAATCGCCATAAAACAATCTGCCATAAGGTCGTTGAAGTTCCGCAAAGGACAGAGGCAATAGTAAAGATTGCAATGGATACCATATAATAACGGAGCCTTCCGAAATACAGTGCAAGAAATCCGGTCATCGGTATGATAATCACATTGGCAATGGCATATGAAGTGATCACCCATGCAATGTCTTCGATCGAGGCGCCAAGGTTTCCGGCCATCTGGTTCAGTGCGACATTTACAATGGAGGTATCAATCAGTTCCATTATGGCAGCCGAGATCGTTGTGATTGCAATAAAGATCTTGGCTGTCTTGCTTATAGATTCCATCTTCTTTTTTAAATAGGAACGGAAACAACCACACTCATCCCGGCTCGCAGGATATCTTTATATTTTGCCTCATCGATGATTTCAATCCTCACGGGTACCCGCTGCGTTACCTTTACAAAGTTTCCTGTAGCATTATCGGGAGGGAGTAATGAAAATCTGGCACCTGTTGCGTCTGACAGGGAAACTATTTTGCCATGGACCTCCAGCTTTGGATTCCCGTCAATCTTTAGATTTACAACTTGCCCAAGATGAATATTTTTCAGTTGATTTTCCTTAAAGTTTGCAACAACCCATTGGCTGCTGGTATTAACAATAGTAAAAAGAGGTGTTCCGGCCTGAATGAATTGTCCTTCGTCAATATTTCTTCTTCCAAGTTTGCCATCTGAAATTGCGTAAATATAACAATAAGAGAGCTTTAGCTTTTGCTGATCAATATGTGCTTTTTTAATATCCGACTGAGCCTGCGCCTTATTTACAAGGGATCGTAAAACTGCAAGACGGGTTTCAGCAACCTTAACATCAATCTTTCCTGTTTCGAACTGTCTCGAGGCGATATCGAATGCACTCTGACTATCATCCATTTGCTTTTGAGTGATCGCATTTCCTTCAATGAGGTTTTTATCCCGCTTAAGATCATCCGTACTTTTGGCAAGCCGCAACCTGACAACTTCAAGATTTCCTTTGGAGTATGCCAGCATCGCCTCTGCATTGACCAGTGAAGCCTGTGCGTTCTCAATATCAGACAACGACTGGGCAAAATCGGCCTGCATCTCCTGAAGTTGCAGGGAAAGTTCTGCCGAATCGACAACCATCAGCAATTGCCCTTTTTTTACCGTGGAATAATCTTCGGCATATGTCCTGGCCACATATCCCGAAACTCTTGAGATTATCGGAACCAGCCTCATTTCAACCTGCGCATTGTCTGTTTCTTCATGGTTTATTGCAAACCAGACTTCCTTTGCCAGGAAGATAAATCCTATGACCACTACAGTAGTAATGATAATCCTGGGCAGTATGTTCTTGCCTGATTTGGTCTCTTTTTTTGATTCAGCTTCCATCTGATGTTTTTAAATTTCTGCAAATATATATCAATGTTATTAACAAAAAATATTCAGGTTCAACCCTGGTTTCAAAAACTACACAAAAAAGCACGAACACCTATGTTGTGTTAGGGTGATTCGTAACAATTATGCTTTTATTTTTCGTGGAACTATAAAATTTATCGACATACGGCGCCAGGTTTAGTGAATACAAATATTGCGTTCAATTCAGTTGTTGAGTGGCGACAAGCAGCTGGAAGATCTGCACGGAAGAACGTCTTCTTTTTCAGTATAAGATTATGAATAAAAGTCAAATAGCATCAGGCTGACAAGTCACTCGCAGGCAGCAAAAAGCAAGCTGCCTATTGTTATCTTAGTTGCATGTTGAAGGCTTTATTGTCATTAAAGACTGGTATTGAGCCCACTAGAATTATTTATGATATTGATCTCATATTGGTTCGTTAAAGACCTGATCTCTCAGCGCTCTCTCAGAGAGCTTTACTGCTATAATGTTTGTCCCGGTTGTATAATATCTTCGTGCATAGAGTCCCAAAACCGGCCTGATCCCTGCGCAATTATCAATAAGAAACAGCTCATCCGCATTGAGTAAATCGTCGCGTTTAATTTCTTTCTTTTCGATGATTGTATAACCACAGTCGCCTGCACATTTCCTTACAATATTTGCCACCGGAGGGGAATACCCCTGAGAATCCTGCGAAGGAAATACTGCGGTTTTATCAGCGAGGTAGCCAAACGACCCTCCCGTCGATTCGCAGGCAAACCCCTTATTATTAAAAAGAATCAGGTCGGTTTTTGATCCGGGGCCCGAAGCACGAACAGCCATTGACCAAAGTGCTCTGCTGGAAGGTTCATAAGCATGGTATACTGAGGTTCCCTTTGCCCCGTCATTGTAAAAATCGATCAGAATCCCCCCCTCCTTTACAGGGTAAAAGCCTGCAGGGATCTCTTCTGTTGCCATAAAATACTCAGTTCCTGCTATTCCGGGAAAAAGATAAATAGTCACTTTGGCTGCCAGATAAAGATGATTTTTATTCAGCATTCTCGAAACATCATTCACAAATCTGGGAAAATTCCATTCGGGTGGAACGGGTAATTCAACTGCGGCCAAAGATTCGAGGAGAAAATTGTAGTTATCCCTGGCAAAAAGCACCAGATTATTTTCGGCACAGAAAGACTCCCTGATACCATCATTAAACCGGATCAGGTCTGCACCTGAAAACAGGGGCTCGTTTTCGCGAAAGAATTTGCCATTGAAGAGATTAAAGCCGCCTTTCATTTTAATTCTCAATCTACATTGAAATCCTTCCAAACAGCAAATTAAAGAAAACTGTCAGCAAGGTCGGTTTTAGCAAAATCGGCAGGATAAAACCAAATATAGCTCCAAGAAAATGGGCATCATGACCGATATTATCCGCCTTTTTTGTACTCATATAGTAAGAATAGTACAGATACAATCCTCCGAAGATGATTCCCGGGATCGGCAAGACGCCGAAAAAATAGATATTGTTCCATGGATCAAAGAAGATGGCAGCAAAAAGAACTGCAGAAACGGCTCCCGATGCTCCGACAGCATTGTAATAGGGATTGTTTTTCTCTTTGTATAATGAAAGCAGTGTTGAAAAGATAACAGAGCCAAAAATCAGGACCAGGTAATAAATGGTACCGGATGCTCCAAAATACATTTCGAAGTAATGTTCGACCACATTTCCAAAGGAATATAAGACGATCATATTGACAATCAAGTGTTCCCAGTTGGCATGAACGAAAGCATGAGTTACCATCCTGTAATATTGCTGACGATGAAAGATCTTATAGGGATTGAACTGCAACCGGGACATCATTTCTCTTTGGGAGAAAGAGAGTGCCGAAATCAAACTTATAATCAGAATCAGTATTAATGTCATTGTTTCTTTTTTAAATATGTAGAATTTTAAATACAAGTTCTCGTAAAAGCTCGCCGTTTTCGGTGGTTCCTCCGCGAGCCCCTTTTGAACGCAAATCAGTTTCTCTCATCATCGAGATTATATTGATCGACTTGTCGAGACTGTAATTACGACCCGCAGTGATGTAATCGTTTATAAAAAAGGGATTTACTCCCAGCTTCTGTGCCATCAGATTCCGGTCAGATTTAATTTCAATGGTGTGGTAAACCAGGATTTTCCGGAAAAAACCTACGAGCATTCCCATGAGTACCGGCAGAGGATTTTGTTTCTCGTTATCTATAAAATAGTTAATAATCAGGTTTGATTTCAGAATGTCTCTATTTCCAAGTGCTTTCTGAAACTCAAACATATTAAATTCTTTGCTGATCCCTATATTTCGCTCTACATCCTCCGGCATTATACTCGTTCCGGGAACCATTGATATGGTCACTTTCTCAAGTTCATTCACAATTCGCTGCAGGTCATTCCCCACAAAGTCTGTAATCATTTGTGCTGCACGCGGATCAATACCCAGGTTCTTTTCTTTTAGATATTTGGTAATCCACCCTGGGACATTGCTCTCATACAACGGTTTGGATTCAAAATAGATTCCGTTTCTCTGCAGTGCCTTATATAGTTTTTTCCGTTTATCAATCGTTTTGTATTTGTAATTGATTACAAGCAGCGTTGAACGCATCGGGTTTTCAACATATGTGGCAAGATCCTCTATATTTCGGATATTCTGGGCCTCTCTGATGACAACCACCTGTCGTTCAGACATCATCGGAAACCTTTTGGCTGCGGTCATGATTGAATCGATACTCAGGTCTTTTCCATAGAGGATTGATTGATTAAATCCTTTTTCCTCCTCCTTAAGCACATTGTCAAGGATATACTGACTGATCTGATCCATAAAGTAGGGCTCTTCCCCTTCGAGGAAGTATATCGGAGCATATTTTTTTTCCTTTAGATCACCGATTATCTGGCTATAATCCATTTTTACTAAAATTTCAGATGTTTTACCGACCGTCCGTCATTAATTATCTCTGACAGTGCGCCAATTCCGATCTCAAGGTGACGGTTGACAAATTTTCGGGTCACTTCCCTGTCGCTCTCGGCTGTTTTGACGCCGGTTGAAATCATTGGCTGATCAGAGACCAGTAAAAGGGCTCCCGTAGGAATCTGATTATAAAAGCCAACGGTAAAGATGGTCGCAGTCTCCATGTCAATAGCAATTGCACGTGTTTTAGAGAGATATTTCTTGAACCGTTCGTCATATTCCCAAACTCTTTTATTGGTTGTGAAAACAGTGCCGGTCCAGTAATCAAGACCTAAATCCCGAATAGTTGAGGAGACGGCACGTTGAAGGCTGAATGCAGGCAAGGCAGGTACCTCAATTGGCAGATAGTCGTTTGAAGTTCCTTCGCTTCGAATTGCGGCAATAGGCAGAATTAAACTTCCCAGCTCACTTTTTTGTTTCAACCCGCCGCATTTCCCAAGAAACAGTACCGCTTCGGGCATTATTGCGCTGAGCAGATCCATGATTGTCGCCGCATTCGGGCTACCCATGCCAAAGTTTATTATTGTTATCCCGTTTGCACTGGCATTGGGCATTGATTTGTCTTCACCAATTACAGGAACTCCGAATTTTGCCGCAAAATTATCGACATAATTCTGGAAATTTGTAAGAATGATGTGGTGCGAAAAGAGATCCAACTCCCTGCCTGTATAGCGGGGAAGCCAATTTCTTACAATCTCTTCCTTAGTTTTCATCTATAAATAATTTGTCTTTTAGCGGTCTGATGGAACCGAAGATCAGCGAAACTAATATCCGTGATGAAATATATTTTTCGGTTGCCGTTATTCCTATCATGGTTATTTCATATCCTGATTTTATACAAAAATATCCTGTTTTTCCAGATTCATGGCTGAATTGAAAAATAAAAATTAGTTTTGAGTGATATAAATATTAACAATGGATCTGAACCTCCCTTCTTTTTCTTTTCGAATCAAAGAGCAGAATGGAAAAAAACTGATTTTTGACAACTTCCGCCGACGATGGGTAATGCTGACTCCGGAAGAGTGGGTACGGCAAAATTTTGCCCGATATTTGGCTGAATCAAAGCATTTTCCTGCAACATTAATGGCGCTTGAGCGGTCTTTACGACTAAATCAGCACGATTTCAGGACTGATGTTGTCCTTTTTTCCAGAAAGGGAAACCCACTTGTTGTCGTAGAATGTAAAGCTCCCGAAGTGAAGATCTCTCAACAGGTATTTGATCAGATCGCCCGATATAACCTTGAGCTAAGAGTTGCATTCCTGATAGTGACAAATGGAATAAACCATTACTGCTGCAGGTTTGACCAGTCTTTACAAACCTATACCTTTTTACCCGAGATCCCGGACTATCAGGAACTGGAAGGGGAACAATAAAACAATGCTTAAAGGTTAATTGATTAATGGTGATTACTGAATAACAAGGATTTAGAAGTCGGATCATATATAAATGCAAACCCAATAATCATTAAGCATTAAGCATTAATTATCCATTAATAAGTTGCATCATCACTTCATCCTTCCAGCCGGTATCTGATCGCAGCCATTCCTTTTTTGTGCCGCAGGTTTTGAAACCAAATTTCTCGAAAAGTGCCACGCTAATGGTATTTCCAGTCTCAATATTGACATACGCCTGGTGAATATTCAGTTTTTGAAAGCAATAAGGGATTAACAGTTCAAGGGAGGCTGAGGCATATCCCTTTGATCGTTTATCCGGGGCATAGATCAATAACCCGATCCCAATCCGTGAATGGTAGGGGTCAAAATCAAAAAGATCGATTGCTCCAATTGTTTTCCCTTCAACAGTGTCAATCATCAGACGTAATTGTTTGCTCTCATAGATATCCTTATCCGCATTCTGGATATAGAGTGCCAGGATATATTTTGAAAAGGGTACCAAAGTATGGCTTACTTCCCAGATTTCCGGATCGTTCTCCCACGAATATAAAAGTTCAATATCCTCTGGTTCAATGGCCCTGAGCGATATAATGTCATTAGAAAGTAATTTTTTCATAATTTCTATCCCATAAAGTTCTCGAAGAGCATCCTGTTCACAATCGAACGTCCCAGAGTTATCTCGTCGGTATATTCAATTTCGTCGCCGATAGAGACTCCGCGCGCCAGGGTCGTAATCTTAACGGGGTAATCTTTTAATTTTTTAAAGATATAAAAGTTGGTGCTGTCCCCTTCCATCGTTGTACTTAACGCGAAGATAACCTCATCGGTCTCCCCTTTTTCTACCCTGGTTAAAAGGGAATCAATTTCAAGATCGGCAGGACCAATCCCGTCCATGGGTGATATAATACCCCCCAAAACGTGATAAACACCCCTGTATTGTTGAGTGTTCTCGATCGACATCACGTCTCGGATGTTCTCAACCACACACACCATGCGGTGATCGCGCGATGGATTACTGCAGATATTACATATGTCGTTGTCTGAAATATTACGGCAAATCCGGCAATGTTTTACTTCTTCGCGAAGCTGTGTTAAAGCCCTGCTAAACCTTAAGACTTCGTCAGTCTCTTTTTTCAGCAGGTGCAGAACCAGTCTTAATGCCGTCTTTTTTCCAATACCCGGAAGCCTGGAAAATTCATTTACTGCGTTTTCCAATAGTTTGGAAGGAAAATTATCGATGGTCATTTCATTGTTTTATTTGTCCAAAGTTAACAAGAGTGAGTCAATGCTTTTCATTCTTTTAGATTAATTCATTAACCGGAATATGAACATATTGGCAAGGGAGATAAAACCGATGCAAATTTCCCCGTAATCAGCCATTAATTATGTTCTATTTTTAGCTTAGGTCCGGATTCAAAATGTTATCTTGTGGCCCTGATATTTCTTAGTTCCGACTCAATAAATGATCAAGATTTTCAACATACAGATACCTCTCAGAATACGATGTATTGTCTGTTTTGTAATCCTGAATTTCCTTTTTAACCTTTCATTTTTATCTGCTGCAAATCGGCCGCGAGGAGATTCTATTCAACCCGGCAGGGTAATGAGAATATACAATACCGAGAGATTGAGTACAGATAAGCCGGTAATCGATGGCGTCTTAAACGATGCCTGCTGGCAAACTGGAACCTGGGCAGGTGATTTTTCCCAATGGATTCCCAACGAAGGTGCCAAGCCATCGCATCCAACGTATGTGAAGATTTTGTATGATGATAAAAATCTGTATGTTGCAATTCGGTCAGTCGACAACGAACCTTTAAAAATTAGCCGCAAAGCCGGCAGACGTGATGAGCTAACCGGAGATATGGCCGGAATTACATTTGACAGTTATCATGACCACCGTACTGGTTTTGAGTTCGACATGACAGCAGGGGGACAAAAAATGGATGCCATCCTGCCAAACTCCGGCATTGGCGATATGAATTGGAATGCAGTTTGGAAAGGGAAAGTTGCCTTTGAAGATTCCGCCTGGGTACAGGAATTGGAAATTCCATTGAATCAGTTAAGATACAGTAATAAGTATGAACAGGTGTGGGGCCTTCATGTATGGAGGTGGATCGATCGTTTGCGCGAAGAGAGTGATTGGGAACAGCAATCGTCAACAGGCCCGGGAATGCTTTATCTTTTTGGTGAACTGAGGGGTATCAAAGGGTTGAAGAAGGCTCAACGCATCGAGTTAATGCCTTATGCACTCGGCGAGATGAAAACATTTAAAAAAGAACCGGGAAATCCCTTTGAAAGCAGCGGGCATCGTTTTTTAGGCAATATCGGGCTCGATGCCAAAATCGGTGTTGGGAACAATTTCACTGTCGATTTGACAGTAAATCCAGATTTCGGACAAGTTGAATCTGATCCCTCGGTTATGAACCTTACAGCTTTTGAGACTTTTTACGAGGAGAAACGTCCCTTTTTTGTCGAGGGAAGAAGCATCTTTAATTTTGATATGGATGATGCCACGTTGTTTTACAGCCGACGAATTGGGCATTCGCCATCCTTCCACCCCGCTTTATTAAACCATGAATATATTAAAGCGCCGGATAAGACAACCATTTTGAGCGCATTCAAATTTAGCGGCAAGACATCGGGTGGTTTGTCTGTTGGAGCACTTCAGAGCCTTACAGCAAACGAAAAGGCAACGATCAATTCTCCAACTGGTGATCGCAAATTTAGCGTTGAGCCGTTCACGAATTATGCTGTTGTTCGGATACAACAGGATTATAATCAAAGCAATACAATGTTTGGTGGGATACTGACTTCCGTGAACAGGTCACTAAACAGCCCGGATCTTTATTTCTTAAACAAAGGGGCATATACGGGAGGATTGGATCTTTTGCATTACTGGAAAGGAAAGGAGTATTTTGTCGAAGCCAAGGTGCTGGGAAGCGATATCCGCGGCAATACGGAAGCTATACGTAACCTTCAGCTTTCGTCAGCCCGTTATTATCAGCGGCCCGATGCTTCCCATCCCGGCTATGACAGCACTCTTACCAGACTTTCGGGTTACGGAGGTAAGATAAAAATAGGTAAGGGGAGTAAGGGACTATGGAAATATTCGACCGAGTTAGGCTGGCGCTCACCCGGGTTGGATTTTAACGATATCGGATACCTTCAGACAGCTGATCTGATACGTCAGAAAAATATGATCTCCTATTTTATAAACAAGCCAAAATCTGTATTCCGAACATACATCATCGGTCTGGAACAGGGTAATAACTGGGATTTTAGCGGGCAATATCTCTCATCGGATGCGACCCTGAATATTTATGCAGACTTTAAAAATATGTGGAACATTTCAAATATTCTAAAATATAAGAACCAAACCCTTGATGACCGGATTCTGCGGGGAGGGAATGCAATGCTGATTCCTTCTAACTGGACTGAAACTTTTTCAATGAACAGTGACCAATCCAAAAAAGTAATTTTTAACTTTTTAACTACAAACTCTTTTTCGGCGGAACATTCCTATAATTTTAATGATAATTCAGCAGGTATCTCTGTGAGGCCGGTAAATACCCTTCTTCTTTCAATGAATATCGATTATTCCACGAAAATGGATAAATTGCAATATGTTGATACAGAAATATATGATCAGAAAAACAACTATATCCTCGGCCAGCTGCATCAGCAAACACTTGGGATGACCTTTCGTGTCGATTACAACATCACTCCTGAAATATCCATCCAATATTACGGGAGCCCGTTTGCCACATATGGCAGATATAGTGATTTTAAGGTAATTACAGATGCAAGGAATGCTAATTTCAGCAACCGCTTTAAGATTATTAATCCTGTTTTGGTCAATGGCAGTGAATATCAGATTGACGGGAATAACGATAGTTCCCCTGATTACAGCTTTAAAAAACCTGACTTTAATTTTAATCAGTTCCGGTCGAATATGGTTTTCCGCTGGGAGTACCGGCCTGGATCTCAAATTTTTCTGGTCTGGTCAAATGAACGGACTGACTGGCTAAATCCCGGGAATGAGCCGCTCCACACCGCTGCCGGTCGTCTGTCCGCTGTATCACCAAACAATATATTTTTGATCAAGTTTAACTACTGGTTCTCGATATAGTTACTATCTTTAGAAGATGATCAGAACAAAAATTCAGTCCTTTTTTAATCCCGAACAGTTTCAGGGGTGGGGTAAAACCCATAAATATTTCGAGGGGTGGTACTTCAAGGTTGTCAATTTGGATGAGACGAAAGCCTTTGCCTTTATTCCAGGAATTGCAATGGACAACAACGGTCGGAAACAAGCTTTTGTTCAGGTATTGGATGGAAAGATGCAAGCATCTGAATTTCATGTATTTGATGCAGCCGATTTCTCGCCTGTGCCAGGAATTTTTAACTTGAATATCGGTAATAACTTCTTTTCAGAACAACAGATCTCGCTGAGTCTGCCGGGGATTGAAGGTGAGTTGTCTTTTACTGACAATGTTCGATGGCCCAAACACTGGTACTCTCCCGGAATCATGGGACCCTATTCGTTTGCCCCGTTTATGGAGTGTTATCATGGAATTGTAAGTATGGATCATTCCATTAAAGGACTGCTTGAGATTAATGGCGAAAGGGTCAGTTTTGACAACGGAAGAGGTTATATTGAGAAGGACTGGGGTCATTCATTTCCAAGTGCTTACACATGGATGCAGTCAAATCATTTTTCAGAGCCGGGGATCTCACTAAAAGCCTCCGTTGCAAAAATCCCCTGGATTACAAAGTCATTTGTTGGGTTTATCGCCGGAATCTGGATCCACAACAAATTATTCAGGTTTACAACGTATAACGGGAGGTTGCGCAAATCGATTATTGATGAAAAGAGGGTTGAACTTGTTCTTGAAAACAGTAAATTTAGGATAGAAATTCTTGCAAGGCGCAACGGGATCGCAACACTTGCTTCACCCATTTTGGGATTGATGGATGGCCGGATTGAGGAGAGCATGACCTCATTGATAGAGGTCAATCTTTTTGATCTGAGGCAAAAACAAACAATTTTTTCAGATACAGGCAGAAATGCCGGACTTGAAGTGGCCGGTAAAATTGATCAGATCATAGTCTACTAACAAACTGAATTTAAAATGATTAAGTATATTTTACTTGTTTTATGCTGCCCGTTTTTATTTCTGCTGGGCTATTCTGATCCTACTTATTCAGAACCTCCGCATGTAATTGGGACAGAGAGGTGGCAGCTAAGTTCAGATACAGTCAAAGAAAAAGATACGATTACTATTGATTTAAACCAGCAGAGAACCAAAATATCTTCACTTATTTATGGCCAGTTTATTGAATATCTGGGACGTTGCGTTGATGGGGGAATTTATGAGGAAGGATCCCCTTTGTCGGGGGCAGATGGTTTTCGGAAAGATGTGTTGAAGGCAGTACAGGATTTGAAAATACCCCTGTTTAGGTTTCCGGGTGGTACTGTAGTAAAGATTTATCATTGGGAGGATGGGATTGGAGAAAAAAGTAAACGTCCAAAACGCAAAAACCTGATCTGGGGAGGTACAATGAATAACCATTTTGGGACTGCGGAATTCATCGATTATTGTCGTTTGGTTGGAGCAGAACCCTTTTTAGTAGTTAATATGGCTACAGGAACCCCCGAAGAGGCATCCAACTGGGTAGAATATTGTAATGGGACTGAGGATACCTATTATGCCAATCTCAGGAGGAAGCATGGATATGAAAAACCTTTCAACGTAAAATACTGGGCAATCGGAAATGAAGAAAGTGCCGGTCCTGATGCGGGTAAAGATCAATATGTCAATCAATATATCGCAGATAGCTAGCAGTTTGTTAAGTTAATGAAGTTGCAAGACCCGTCCATTAAAATAACCCTCGATGGAAATCCTTCAGATCTGGGCTGGGGGAGAAAAGTGATGAAAGAGATGAACCAGGTCTGCGATTTCCTGTCGGTCCATTTTTATATTATGCCGCCCGATGGAAAATATTCAAGCTTGATTCAAAACGTAGAGAATTTTAATCAGAGCTTTGATTCACTAAGAAAAGTACTTAATCAAGTACCCGATAAAGTACAGGATTTTTCTCCTTGGTATCGCTTTCCGCCGCGTCACGAACGTGTTAAACTTGCTGTAGATGAATGGGGTATCTGGGATGCTAATTCCGGAAAAGGTAGGGGAACATATCAACTTGAGTATACCTACAACTGGGCTCAGGCCCTGGCTGTAGGAAAGTTCCTGAACATCTTACAGCGAAATTCAGATATTGTTGGTTTGGCAACCTGGGCTCAGACTGTAAATGTTTTAGCCCCAATCGTAACCCGCAGTGACGGTTCGTTTTGTCAGACTGTCTATACTCCTTTGCAGACATTTAGGAGATATACTCTCGAAAATTACCTGCCAATTGAAGTTAAGTCTGCATTAGTAAACAACCTTAATGGTATTGATGCGACTGCAAGTATCTCCTCAGATGGGAAATCAATTGTCATTTCCATATTAAATCTCTCGGAAAATAAGGCGGCTCAGACAAAAATTGTATTTAATCACATAGCCAATAACTCAAAATTGGAGTTCACCGGGCAAATCAGTTATTCAGCACCATCGCTGGAGGCAACAAATAGCTTCGGGCGGAATTGCGTATCTGAACAAAAAAAGAGTCTGCTGGAAAAATCAAAGAGTGGTTTTGAGATAAACATCCCACCGGCATCGATAAATTTTCTGTTTCTTAAGATTTATTGAAACCAGTAATATCTTTCAGCCTTTTGCGATCTTATTTTACTAATAATTTGACTAATAGTCGATTGCATTAAAGATTCTGGAATTTAATTAACTTTTTATAACCTGTAATGATTAATTCCCGATTTTTAACTTAACTTTGTCAACGAATTAATAGGGGGTGCCTAAACAAAACGGGCTGAGATCAAACCCATCGAACCTGTCCGGGTAATGCCGGAAAGGGAAAGTGAAAATCATTCCGTTTTTGTAGTTTCCCCTGATATTTCAGTTACGTGCCTGGGCACACCTATTGATGTATTGGCCAGGTTTATTATTTTGAATTACGCAATGGGGTGCCTTAATATTACGGGCTGAGATCAAACCCACCGAACCTGATCCGGGTAATGCCGGTGTAGGGATGGCGAATGGATTAACACCTCCTCATTGGTTTTTTTAACCATTTTAAGAATTAATCGGATGAGACAAATTGGATTTTTTTTGGCATTACAGTTGATGGCAACACTGGTGTTTGGACAAATATCGTTAACAGGAACTGTCAAAGACACAAAAGGTGAGCCACTGACAGGGGCCAACATTACAATTGGCAATACCAGTGGCAGAACAACTGCAGGCTCGAAGGGTGATTTTAAATTTACGAATCTTACGAAAGGAGAATACAACCTTCAGGTATCATTTATCGGTTATAAGAATTACAAAAAAGAGCTATCATTAAACAGTTCCCAAAATCTTGAAATTGTACTCGAGCCTTCGAGTGTATTAACAGAAGAGGTTCTTATCTCCGCTGCCCGGGCCGGAGATAAATCGCCCGTAGCCTACTCAACTATTGGTAAAGAAGATATTAAATCTTCAAATATGGGGCAGGATATCCCCTACTTGCTGAATTATACCCCGTCCTTTGTAACAACCTCAGATGCAGGGAACGGGGTAGGTTATACAAATTTCCGGATCAGAGGGACCGATCCCACACGTATAAATGTGACAATAAACGGAATTCCGATGTCGGATGCTGAATCGCAAATAACCTATTTTGTTGATATCCCTGATATGGCAGCATCGACGGAGAATATTCAGGTGCAGCGTGGTGTCGGTAATTCTACAAACGGAGCCAGTGCATTTGGGGCGTCTATCGATTTACAAACCAGTAAATTAAATCCGGAAGCTAAAGCTGGTTACACATCCTCTGCGGGGTCATTCAATACGTTTCGCAACAACCTGAGTGCCAGTACCGGACTTTTGAACGGGAAATTTGCAATGGATGTTTCGATGTCGAAGATTAATTCTGCCGGATTTGTGGACCGCGGTTCCTCCGATCTGAAATCGTTTTTTGTTTCCGGGGGGTATTTCACTGCAAATACTATCCTCAAGGCAACTATCTTTTCGGGAATTGAACAAACATACCAGGCATGGAATGGTGTCCCTTCGGTAAGACTAAACAACGACATTGCAGGCATGAACAAGTACGAAACTGACGGACTTTATACACATGAACAGACACAAAACATGCTAAATTCCAATAGCCGAACCTATAATCTATATACCTATAAAAATCAGGTTGATCATTACCAGCAGGATAATTACCAACTTCAGTTTTCGCATAAATTCAATCCGTACCTTAATCTAAATGCATCAGCATTTTTTGTTTATGGAAGGGGATATTACGAAGAGTATGTCAATGATCAGAACTATGCTGATTACCAGTTGACAAATCCGGTAATAAACGGAACATCAATTGAAACAACCGATATGATTACCCGGAAATGGCTGGATAACAGATTTTACGGAACGATTTTCTCCCTGAATTACAAAAAAGGGGGTAATACCCTATGCGTTGGTGGTGGTGCAAATGTCTATGATGGTCAGCATTATGGGCGGCTAATATGGGCCAAAGTGGCGGGAGACTCAAACATGGATTATGAATGGTATCGCGGAACCGGTTTGAAAAAGGACTTTAACATTTATGCCAGGTACAATTTTAAGCTCGCAGAAAAGTTGAATGCCTCTGCTGACTTACAGTATCGCAATATAAATTATGAGATTGGTGGTATTGACGAAAAACTCAGGAATATTACCCAGAATCACCAATATAATTTCTTTAACCCAAAGTTTGGTCTGTTTTATTCCCCGGAGGCTAACCAGGATGCCTATCTGAGTTATAGCCGTGCAAACCGTGAACCCAACCGGGATAATTTTGTGGATGCAGACAAGACTGGGAAACAACCAACTTTTGAAACCCTGAATGACGTTGAGCTTGGATACAAGTTTAATTCCCCGAATGTGATGCTTGGAGCAAACGTCTACTATATGGATTACAATAACCAGCTGATTCTTACTGGGCAGATCAATACAGTAGGTGCTCCGATCATGACAAATGTCGACAAAAGTTACCGCGCTGGTATAGAGCTGATTGGAGGATTCAGGTTTTTAAAGAAATTCAGCTGGCATCTAAATACCACTATCAGCAGCAACAAGATCAAAAATTTCACAGAATACGTTGAGGATTGGGATAATGGGGGATTAAAGGCAAATTTAATTGGGAAAACGGATCTTGCTTTTTCACCCAGTCTGATAGCAAACAGTGTATTCTCATATAAGCCAACGTCAGCAATTGAAATTTCCTTACTCTCAAATTATGTTGGAAAACAATATATCGACAATACTGCGAGCAACGACCGGATACTCAAAGCTTATCTGGTAAATAATGTTAGATTTGATTATACGATGAGGCAAAAACTGTTTAAGGAATTAAAATTCAAACTATTAATAAATAATGTATTGGATAGTCAATACGAAAGCAATGCCTGGGTATATTCCTATCTTTACGGCGGAAACCGTAATAAGATGGATGGTTACTTCCCGCAGGCAGGAAGCAACTTTATTTTTAGCGTAAGTATAGGATTCTAGGGCGAAAAAAATTAAAGTAGACAGATCTCTTCTTCTGTCTACTTTAATTTTGAAAACCAAGCTTAGTTACCCCCGATAATGGAACGGATTCCAGATTCTGTAAGAATAAACTCTTTGTCATCTTTGATGCAGAATCCTTTCTTCTCATTTTTGTTCAGGCAATCGCTCGCATTTATAAGCTTTTCGATATGAGATGATTTCAGTAATTTAGAAACCATTGGCGTGGAGAATTTTTCAACTCCCTGTGAGTGCAAAAAGACCGACGTCGCAAGAAACTTCTTTACCTGGTTCTTATCAGCATTCTTCTCTTTCAGAAATGCAAAAAGCGGATCACCCAACGATGCTTCAACCAGAGAGTTGGAATCCGCCTTTTGTTTGCGTCCGTTCCTGTTATTCTCTTTCTTCACGGGAATTGGTGATTTTCCCGTTAAACCATCCTTGGAAGCAACTGGTCCGGATTTGTCGGATTTTACAAAAATTTCAGATTTATTTAGTCCTGGAATCCGGCTAAGTATCTGATTTAACTGGTTTTCTACCCAGTCCTTATCGCCTTCACAAGCAAAGTGAAGGTTGTCATACGAAAAATCGATTTTTGATTCAGCCATCATGTTCTAATTTTCAGTAATTATAAGCTATAAAATTAGATAAATTATAGGGATAATAAGATGACAAAATTCATATAAATTAAATTTACTGATAATTATTATCCATCTCTTTTAAGATCTTATCAATCTCCTGCTCAGTATGGTGGAGTTTTTCCTTGCACAACGTAACTAAAAGAGATACTCTCTTCACTTTTTCCGAAAGTTCGTCAACATCCAATTCATTGTTTTCAAGCTGTTTGAGTATCTCTTCGATCTCTGTTATAGCTTCTTTATAGGATGTGGTTTTTTTGATCGTATTCATGTTAATCTTCTTTTATTATTGTTTTTACTTCACTGATTATATTCCCTTTATAAAGTCTTGTTTCAATTACTGCATTGGCGCTTATTCTGTCACGTAAGTGTCCCGG
>CAIOOC010000356.1 GCA_903859795.1 uncultured Bacteroidia bacterium | reverse complement strand
TGCCTGATATTCTGGTGAGTTTAGGTTGGTGCACATTATCGCCCCAGGTGCCAATTACATATTTCCAATCCGTCGCAGAAGTACTTTTATTTGTGATTACACCCGTATGCGCAAAAACATCCCCTACATAATCTTTCAAACCTGCAGTTCCCTTGGTTGCGTCGAACGTGATTGTTACAGGAAGATTATCGACCGGCAATAAGGGAGTTGTTGTCACCTGCGCGAAACAAAGCTGACTTACAACTATCAGGCTGAAAAGAAGGAATATTCGGGTCATAACCATTCTAAATTTAGTAATGAAAAGAGAGATTGCTGCAAAAGGTAATAATTGTTCTGATGATCATAGTATTAGGGAACATAAGGCCATTTAGCAAAAGATATTCAAAGGTACATTGAAAATTTGTGTACCATACAATAAATCTTAAAAAATACCCTGTCAGAATTTCAATTTCTGACAGGGTATAATCATTGAACAACTATTTAAAAAGTTAACTGATTATTGGATTGAACCAGCTCCTGTTTTAAAATTCAGACTTATCGTATATGGGCCTGGAGTTACAGTAACCCTATCCTGATCATTTCCTGTACCTCTGAAAGCGATCTGGCCATTTAAAACAATGAATTCAGATTGCCACCAATCTGTAAACCAGGTGTGCCATGCATATATTCTGACGTCACCGGCACTAAGTGTTTTAGTCAGCGTAATCAAACTGTTAGCATTATCAACCGTAAACAATCCTGCCGGATTTGCGGTATTCCAGTTAGGATCATAAACCGAACCCATCAGGTATACCTTAGGATCGGCAATTGAAATTTTACCGGCAGCCAGATCAACTACGATCATATAATATCCGGCCGTTCCGGGAACAGGAATATTGTCACCACCCTTGGCGAAAATTCCTCCTGTAGCATCACCTGTTTTGCCAAAATCATTGCCCCATGCTTTTTCAGGAGCAAACTTGAATCCACCCGAAGCATTCATGTAGACTATTTTCCAGAAGAGATTAGGATGACTGTTGACCGGAATCAAAGGAAGATTTACAGTTCCCCAGTCCCAACTGCCAACACCATCGCCGATCATATAAAGAGCCGTCGGGAATTGTGTCTCGATTTTATAGGTCATATTAACTAAATCCATGGTTACCTTATATTTCCCATCTGTAGCAGGAGTTGTAATTGCATCAGGATCTGAACCACTGCCCATATTCACACCTACTTTGCCAGCGGCAGCACCGGTTGCCTGACCCCATTGAGGTTGCCATTTACCCAGAATGCTGATAAACTTCAAGCTTTTGCCACCAATTAAATCGAGTGTTCCAACATAAACACCCGGAGTTGCTGACATAGGAAGTAATTTGGCTGCAGTATTATCCCATCCGGCAAGTGTTCCATCACCAAGAGCATAGAGTGCGGCAGGGAAGAGCTGCTCTATTTTATAGGTCATATTACCCAAATCGACAGTAACCTTATACTTATCCGCAGTTGCAGGAGTTAAGATTGCATCAGGATCTGAACCGCCACCAAGATTAACACCCAAAACACCTACAGCGGCACCAGTTGCCTGACCCCATTGTGGTTGCCAGGCACCCAGAGTGCTGATGAATTTCATACTTTTTGCAGACAGAAGATCCAGATTACCGACGTAGACACCAGGGCTTGCAGATTGAACAATCTTAACCGCAGCTGTATTATCCCATCCTGCCGTTGTACCATCACCTAAAGCATAAATTGCAACGGGGAATGATTTTGTAGTAAAGCTCATTTCAGGTCCATAACCAACACCGGCGCTATTCTTGGCATAAGCACGAACATAGTAAACCGTATTTTGAGTCAGGCTCTTTATCGGGCTGACAAACTTACCCAATCCGGTTCCGTTTGAAGTCTTTAATCCAGAAACATCAGGGTTATGAGAAGTGCTATAGCATATCCCGCGTGCAGTTACATCAGCACCTCCGGCAGCAGTTACATTCCCACCACCTGTACCGGTGTAAGTTGTAATAGCACTGATTGAATCTGTAGTCACTGTTGGTACCACAGGCAAAGTCGTAAAAGTGACCTCTGCACCATAAAGGACATTCCCGCCGATAATGGCATAAGCACGTGCATAATATACAGTGGCAAACGTAAGTCCGCCAACCTTCACCTTAAATGTTGCACCGCTTGAAATACCGGCAAATTTGATCTTGTTGTTTGTTACTGTAGGGGCTGCTGAAGTGTTATAAACAACACCTTCTTCGGTAATACCTTCATTTGCAGCGACAACAAACCCAATGATTGTGGCAGAATCTGACCTTACATTTAAAAGCTGGGAGGTAGTAATCTTTGCAGCTAATCTTACATCCGACATCTCCTTCGTACAAGCACCCAAAAACAGGACTGCAATTACAAGGACTGCCAATATTCTATTTAATGTTTTTCGTTTCATGAGCAAATATTTTTAAATATTTAATTAGTTGGGGTAAATACTGCCTTCATAGGGGTTGTTTCAAGGAACAGCTTAATGTTGTATTTCCCCGGAGCAATATCATCAATATTGGCACTATCTGTTTTCCCATCGTTTTGATAGAGATTGTTCAGATCATGACCTTTAGGATTGTAGGCCACATTTACGGCTGCCCAACTGTTATGGGTCCGGAACTTAATACCTCCGGCTGTGACAGTTTTGGTAATATTCCAGGTATGGTCAGTAAAATCCCAGATCATTTTGGTATCATCACTCCAGCCACCTACTGCGTCACCAATAATACCAATTGTAACATCGGCAATTGTCATTTTCATGACTCCGGTGTTGATATCTGCTGTCATGTTATATCCTCCGGCAGCCAGTGCAATTGCAGGACCATTTTCTGTCAGGGCACATGAAACATCGCCAGCAGCGAGGACGCCACCATACTTCTTACCATCATCATTATTGGTAAACTGGAATGCCGTTCCATCGGTATAAATCCATCCCGTATATACTTTATTATCAGCTGCAGAAACCACCCCTTGCAATTTTCCTGCAACAGTCATAGCCAGAGTTGGAGGGCCATACGTGGTAACATCGATCGATTTTACAGCAGAACTATATTCAAAAGATTGTGTTCCACTGCTTACCGAAAGAACAGATCTGATACGGAAGTCTAATGAAGAGACCTGATCGGCAGGAAGTTTTCTAAGCAAAATCCCGTCAATGTCAGCTACGGTAATTTTCAACGACAGGTCCTGCTTATCACTCATGATCGAAATAGGATCTGCAAAATTGTTACCTTTTACACAAGCCTCGAGGAAGTATGTTGCCGAAGCCTGAAATCCAGGTTTAACAGGAGTACCGACAAAGGTCAGCATATTTGTTCCATTGGCCCTTTTGAGGGTCAGATCGGGAACAGTCTGAAGAATCGGAGCTATTGGCGTGTCTGAAAGAATTGCCTTTGTTTCATCCTTCTTACATGAAAACAAAAGTCCGATCAGTCCAATGAAAGTTAAATATATAAATATTTTCTTATTCATTTCTCAAATGTTTTAATATTAATAACCAGTATTTTGTTTCAAAGTCGGATTCGCACCCAAATCGTTGGATGGAATAGGATACAAATCACGGTAACTTTCTGTTGCAACTCCTGCGGCTGCTTTCCCTTTCCAGGGCCACATATAGGTTCCGGATGTAAACTGGCCGAAACGGACCAGGTCGGTGCGGCGATGTCCTTCCCAGAAGAGTTCACGGGAGCGCTCGTCAAGGATAAATGGCAAATCATATGATGAAACTCTTCCTGATGTATTTCCATAAGCCCTGTCGCGCAAAGCATTTATATATCCTAACGCAGCTGCGTCATTGGCATTACCAGCCCTGAGAACAGCTTCAGCATACATAAGATAAACATCTGCAAGTCTGAATACAGGATAATCGGTATCGACGAAATCGGGATGGGCATGTGGAGCAGGTGCGCCAGTTGAGGTAAGATTTGAGAATTTTGTGATTGCATACCCATCGGTAAATTGACCAATATCATTAATGACCAGTTTTTGACCGTCGGTCCAGAACATGGCACGTTTGTCTGTAGCGCCGGTGATATCTGAAAATTTACTTACAAATGCAGATGTTGTGCGGAGTCCACCCCATCCACCACCTACACCAAACGAAGCAGCAGGCATACTGCCACCAATTTCGGCGTGGATCAGATAAACCATTCCACCATAAGTTTGGGTGTTCTGTCCATCAGCGGTAATCGGGAAAATCATTTCTGG
Source organism: uncultured Bacteroidia bacterium (assembly GCA_903859795.1). Taxonomy (GTDB): domain Bacteria; phylum Bacteroidota; class Bacteroidia; order Bacteroidales; family Prolixibacteraceae; genus JAAFHB01. The sequence goes on along the minus strand of CAIOOC010000356.1, from coordinate 270 downwards.
GCTAAGGTTATTATCTGCTGTGAAATTCCAGGCGTATTTTGGTGAAAGCGTGTAACCAGCTCCAATAACCTTGCTGCAGTAAGTGGCGCAATCGGCATTTCGTTCAGTCCCCATGTAAACTTTTGCATTCAAATATAGCTTGGCTAAAAGTGTCCAGGCAGCACCCTGGTCAGCTCTTCCATATTCAAACCTCGGAGTTCCAAGTTGTGATTCTATTGCTTTTAGTTCCGATTCAAGGTATGTAAATAAGGCAGCCCGTGTTGTTTGTTT
>CAIOOC010000355.1 GCA_903859795.1 uncultured Bacteroidia bacterium | reverse complement strand
TAATATTTTATTAAAAAAATATTGGCATGACCCTATTTTACCAATATGGCTTCGAGTTCTTCCAACGATTTTCCTTTAGTTTCGGGTAATAATTTCATCATCAGGACTAGTCCTGCAAACGCAAAAACGCCGTAAAACAGGAAGGTGATGGTACTACCAAAATTGGCGAGTTCCCAGGGGAATATTAGTTGCACTGAAAAACTCACCGTTGAATTGAGAAACCCTACAAAAGAGATCGCAAGACCCCTGATGTGATTCGGGAAAAGTTCAGAAAATAGTACCCACATAACTGGTCCAAGCGAAACAGCGAAAGACGCAACGAATCCTAAAATCCCGACCAGGATCAAAGCCGGATTCATTTTAATTGAAGCGGTGATTAACTCCGATTCAAATTTCTTCTCCATTTCCACTCCGATAATGGCCGACACTTGATCCTTAAATTGAGTATCACTGTTAAATGTTTTATTTTTCAGATGGATAAGTTGAGCAGCGTTTATTTCAGAGGGAAGTTTTGAAATAGAACTGTCTGTTAGAGTATAAGTTGCGGCATTAAAGCCATAGGCCAGTAAAAACATGCTTAGCGCTATACCCGTCAGGCCCATTGCCAGCAAAGGTTTTCTTCCCAATTTATCAATCAATACCATTGCAAGAATGGTGAACACCACATTTGTAAGTCCAACCAGGATCGCCTGGATAAATGAAGCATCTGTACCAATTCCCGATTGTTCAAAGATCATCGGAGCATAAAAAAACACTGAGTTTATACCTGTTATCTGCTGTAAAACAGAAATGATAATTCCAATAGTTAACACCATTTTCATCGCTGGGGCAAACAGAGCTCTGACAGGAGTTTTAATTTTTGGGGTCTTGTCCAATGAGATATGTTCCTGCATCTCATTAACCATTTTTATGGCCGACTCATCGTCTCCGACCCTTTTCATGATGTTCAGTGCCTCGTCGAATCTACCCTTCATGATTAACCATCTGGGGCTTTGTGGCACGAAAAGCAAAAAGAAGAAATAGAGCATTGCAGGAAAGAATTCGATTCCAAGCATCCATCTCCAGTTATATTCCCTGATTTTCAAGAAATGAGCCCATGAGGCATCCGATTGGGAAAAATGGATAATTAAAAAATTGGTGAAAAATGCAACGGAAATGCCTACAACAATATTTAACTGATTAAATGAAACGAGCTTACCCCTCTTTTCAGCAGGCGATATTTCGGCAATGTACATCGGCGCCAATATCAGGGAAGTTCCAACCCCGACACCTGCAATCAGCCTGGCAATGACCAATATGATAAATGATGGGGCGATTGCTGAAAGAAGCGCAGAAAAAGCGTACAATAGGGCGGAATATTTCAGAACCACACGCCTGCCAAATCTGTCACTCACTGGTCCTGCAAACATCATTGCTACAGTTGCAGCCAACGAGAGTGAAGCCACCGACCAACCTAATTCGATCTTCGAAAGATGAAATTCAGGTTCAATAAATTTGATTACACCCGAAATAACTGAAGCATCAAAACCCATCAGGAATCCGCCCATTGCAATTACCAAAGCTAAAAGTACAATGGAACTTTTTCGTTTTTGCATTTTTCTTTTTGCTACATTAGGTTAAAGCCTGCGATAATTTACACCTAAATCGAGTTTATTGAAAGACCCTCACATAATCAACAAACATTCTTTGAGGAAATACAGTAGAAGAATCGGGTGGACCAGGCCAGTCACCTCCTACCGCTACATTAAAAATGAAAAAGAAAGGGGCATTAAAGGGCCAGGTACCAGAAGTGATGCTACTGTTATTAGCTGTCACATAAGGTATTCCATCGACAATAAATTGAAAATAGTTCATTTGCCAGATCACACTAAAAACGTGGAATTGCTCGGAAAAATCTCCGGAAGGCAGAAAGTAGGCATTATTGTAAGTCCCGGATGAACCATTCGCCTGGGCCCAATGTATTGAACCAACGACCCTGTTAGGTGAACTGCCCACTAATTCCATAATATCTGTTTCCCCGCAAGCTGGCCAACCCACTGTTGAAATATTGGACCCCAACATCCAAAGCGCCGGCCACATTCCGTGTGAGACCGGAATCTTAGCTCTGATATCTATTCTTCCGTATTGGATTGATTTTTTCCCGGAAGTATTCAGCCTTGCAGAGGTATAATTATTGCTTCCTTTTGTTTCCTTCCTGGCTTCAATAACCAGCTTACCATTGGATAAATACGCATTTGCAATACTATCCGTATAGTATTCCAGTTCATGATTACCCCAACCGCTGCCCCCGATATCGTAATTCCAAATGTTGGTATTAATTGCAGCATCATTGAATTCATCGCTCCAGGCTAACGTATATCCCGAATATGTTAGTGGCGAAAAATAACCTTCACTGTCGCTGGGATAATATGTCCCGCTATTTTGAATAGTCCCGGTTGCCTTGCCTGTACCATTAATTGTAGCATTTACTGGTGAGCTTATAGTCAGGTAAAAAACCTGGTCGGGCTGTCGAAGACTGTCGCCGGAAATGGTTACATCCACATAACCCACTGTTTGACTGGCAGGAATGGTCAGTGTGCCAGATGCGGTGGTATAATCAGTTCCGCTGAAAGCTGTTCCATCCGAGGTTGCATAGCTGACTGTTATTGCCTTATCAGATGTTGGTGAGACATTGATAAAAAACCGAAATGAAGTTGGGACTTTGTTATCGCGTGTGTGACTCACATCAATAATTGATAAATGTGATACAACAGGAGTGGGTACCGGAGTAACCGGGCTATTCGATTTGCCACACGCGTAAAATAGGATAGCTGCTAAAAGGATTTGGGAATATTCCCGCCAGTGGTTCATGGTTCTCAGGATTAAGATAAAAATAGCCGGCCAATCTGTGAATGACCGGCTATTCTTTTATTCAAAATTTAGATAACAAGAGCGCTTGCTAAATGAAATGTTATAAAAATTAGAAAGACCTTAGTGTAAAAGTCCACCAACCATAACCAAGGTTGATTCCAATTGCCATCAAATCGTATGAGCCTGTTGAATCATTAACATGTTTCATATAAATGATATCATAGGTTATAGATGATGCATTAACTCCACTCGTATCTTCCTTATTATTGACCACTTTTTGTAAACCAATATGGGCTCCTTTGCCAATAACCTTAAGTTGTCCTATTCCATTTACACCAGCACCTGGTATAACAGCAAACTTAAAGTTGCCCGATCCCCATAGGTTTTGTCCTGCGGTATAATTAGATGTGGGTTGGCATGATCCTGTATTGTCACCCATATAACCATCGCCATAGAAATCCCCTTTATTATCGTACACAAAATCTCCGGCGGCATTAAAAGAGAAGGTGTAAGTATCGTTAAATTCGCATGACCTTGCGGTAACATCACCAGCGTTACTTGCCCACCAGCTGCCGTCATCAGGACCGTTTGGTCCAACCTTATATGCACCTGCGTCAGGATTCAGTTTCCATGTTTTCTGTGTGCAGGAAGCGATAAATCCTAAAGCTTTGCTCGGATCACAGGCAGTTGGATCTGCCTGTGTTGTGGTGACATTCTGACTAAGTGAATCCAAACCACCTTTACCAGCTACGAGCATCTTCACAACATAAGTATTTGGGAAGGTGAAGTTGAGGTGAATCGTATCTCCTTTTAGATCTGAATAACCCAGATTAATTCCGGGAGCAGCCCAATAAGGTTTTATTGTAGAACCGGCTGTAGTATTAACTAATGTCACACTATGGCCATCGGAATTGAGTGTCGCCGTGAAACTGGCCTTGGGAGCACTTCCCAGAGATTGAGTTGCCTCTTTGGCACAACTAAAGATCAGGACAACGCTAAAGATTGAAAGCATCGCTAATCCTGCCCAAAATGTATGTCTTATATTTTTTTTCATTTGAAAACTTTTAAATCTGTATATCAATTTTTAATATCAATTATACCCTGGGTTTTGAACAAGTTTTGTGTTGTTCATACTCGTTAAAGGAATAGGCAATATCTCATTTGTTCCGGCCTTAAACCCTTTAAATGACAGCGCAGTAGCAGCTTTTCCGGTACGAACAAGGTCGAACCAGCGGTGCCCCTCGGTTGCCAGTTCAAGTCTGCGTTCCTCATAAATATTTTCCAGAGTAGCAGGTACAGAAGGGAGTCCGACGCGGGCCCGGACAGCATCCAGGAGGGTTTGTGCACGAGCAGTTGCGCCACCTTGTACCGAGGCTTCAGCTTCCATTAAGTAGGTGTCAGCAAGACGGATTTCGATTACATTATTTGGCCAGTTTAAAACATCCTGACCTGTTGGGGCTAACCACCTTAACTGGGCACACCATTTCTGTTCGAAAAATCCGGTATTCATATAGCCGGGAAGATAATTTGCCTGACCAAGGGCTTTGAGGCCATCAAGATCAGCAACAGTATATGGATAACGTGGGTCGTCTTGCATTGAATTGGCAAAAGTCTTGATAATCGGATTGAAGGACCATCCTGAATAATAAGTATGATCGGCATCCGCGCCAGGTCCAGCAGAATAGCTTCTGGGTCCTACCATCGTACAATAAACATTACCACGGAAATTGCTTGGTCCCCACCATGATGACTGTGCATTGGTATGTGAAATTTCGAAGATTGATTCTGAATTGAATTTATTTGCAGGGCTGAATATGTCTTTATAATTGTGTAATAAAGAATATACCCCTGAATTATTCACCTTGTTTAATGTTGAAGCTGCGTCAGCCCATTTTCCCTGATAAAGATAAACCTTTCCAAGCATGGCAGTAGCAGCACCTGCTGTAATCCTACCATCCTGGGCGGTTGGCACAGTTGCCGGAAGTGATGGAATTGCATCTGTTAGATCCTTTTCAATCTGTGTATACACATCGGCTGGTTTAGCCTGAACCTGAGTATACATCTCGGCTGTCGTTATAGGAGCTGTTGAGAGAACAATATTTTTAAACAACCTTTCCAATTCGAAATAGAAATAGGCCCTAAGAACTTTTGCTTCTGCAACATACCTGTTTTTCTCTTCTGTGCTTAACCCTGGAATATCCTTTGCAAGCTTGGCAATTAGCAGGTTTGCCCTGTAAACACCAGCATAATCCAGATCCCAGAACATGTCGGAAGGACCTGTAGCTGCAGAAAGGTTGTATGTATTCCAACTCTGATAGCTATCCATGTCGGATGAACTACCACCGCCAGCCCAACATTCGTCACCCGCACTGTTTAATGGACCCAGTTTGTTTGCATACCAGTTATGTCCGTAACCTGCTTCAGGTGCGACAGCATCATAAATAGCAACAAGACCATTATATGCCTGATCCGAAGTCTGATAATAATTAGATTCAAGTGATAAGGCAATAGGTTGAACGGTAAGGAAGCTCTTGCTGCAGGAGGTACCTAGTAAGAACAGTCCTCCAAAGGCTAAAGTATAAAATATGAATTTTATTTTCATTGTATGTAGATTTTAAAGTTACTAAAAAGTAAGATCCAGTCCGACCATGAATGAGCGTGCCTGAGGATAAACACCGCGGTCAATACTGTAAATTCCCTGACCACCGCCGATTTCAGGATCATAACCGGTATATTTGGTAAGTGTAAACAGATTATTACCACTTACATAGATCCGGCATTTCTCAATTTGGCAACGTTCCATCAACGCTTTGGGTAAAGTATAACCAAGTTGTAAAGTCTTGATTCTAAAATAGGCACCATCTTCAAGATAGAAGTTACTTGGGTTTGAAAAGTTATTGTTTGGATCGTTGTCAGACAGACGTGCATAGGTGTTTGAAGTCCCTGGTCCTGTCCAACGGCCCATTGCTTTATTCATATAATTTGCACCTACGATATCCAGGCGGCGTAATTGATTGAAAATCTTATTCCCGGAAACACCTTGTCCAAATACCACCAAATCAAATCCTTTGTAAGCTATATTCGCGGTGAGGCCATAAGTTAAATTAGGTGTTGGGTTCCCAAGATATTGCCTGTCTTTCTCGGTTATCTGCCCGTCGCCATTTGTATCTACCCATTTAAAATCCCCGGGTTGAGCATTCGGCTGAATCTTAGTCCCTGTAGAACCAACATAATTGTTAATCTCTGCCTGTGTTTGGAAGACACCTGCAACCTTAAATCCGTAAAATTCATTGACAGGTTGTCCTACCACCTTGCGGCTCACTTCATACGTACTGGCAATCATTGTTGCATTGGTCAGATATTTGTTCGTTCCAATATCAGTAACCTTGTTCTCGATTAAAGAGGCATTGGCCTTTAATCCAACAGAAACTTCACCGAATTTCTTATTGTAACCCAGATCAAATTCAATCCCTTTATTTTCCATTGATGCAACATTACCGTAAGGACTGGCAGAGGCTCCAACATAACCTGGCAGAGAAACAGCCATCAACATACCGGTAGTTTTCTTTTTGAAAACCTCAACCGTAGCTGTGAAATTTTTAAATAAAATAGCGTCCACGCCGATATTTAACTGACTGGTCTGCTCCCACTTCAAATTTGGATTTGCTGGGGCGCCAGGACCATAACCGGTAACAGGGGTGCTGTTAATCGTATTTCCGAAGGCATATCCTCCAAGAGCTCCAATTGTTGAAGTATACAAGAATGGTGAAAGGTTGTCATTACCATTAACACCGTAACCTGCCCTGACTTTTAAGAGATTAACTACCTCGTTCTTCTTCCAGAAATCTTCTCTTGAAGCTATCCAGCCAAAAGATGCTGACGGGAAATAACCATAGACGTTGTTACTACCAAAATGTGAAGATCCGTCACGGCGAATAATACCGGTGAACATGTATTTCCCATCGTAATCGTAGGTTAGCCGGGAGAAGAGTGAAGATAATTTATAAGGCTGATTTTCTGAACCCCATGCCTGACGATTAGCAACCGGAATTGAATAATTCATCGAAGCGGTTCCGAAACTTGTTGCAGGAATACCAAGATAGGTAGCACCAATCATATTTACATCACTTTCATCGCGCGCCTCTGTTCCAAGCAATAAATCCAAATTATGTTTCCCAAAAGAACGGTTATAATCGGCTGTATTGGTCCAGGTCCAGTCCGTAGCCCTGTTTTGGGTGCGACTATACGAATTCTGAGTCAGATTTGAAATGGTGTTACTCAGGAAATAGATCGGGGTATAAGAAGCGTAACCCCAGAAAGCCAGCTTAGCACCAATACTTGTTTTGATCTTCAAACCTTTTACAGGGGCAATCTCCAAATAAACATTGCCAACAATATTGTCACTCCATCCGTAATTACCTTGCTGATTTTTTGCAAATGCAGCCGGATTTGACATTTCCTGTCCAACATAATTAGAGATTCCGTAAGGATTTCCGTTTGCATCTCTGATGATGGAACCCGAATGAGAAGCATAAGGCTCTGTCAATAGAACATTAGGATCTGTAATCACCAACGGAGTTACCGGATCCAGGTTAACTGCGGAAGCCAAAGGTGCGCCGAAATAATCATTCGCAGAAATAGTTTTGCTCTTAATATGAGAATATGCGACATTATTTCCGAATTTCAGCCATGAATTCATTTTATGATCAGAGTTCAAGCGAGCAGTAAACCTTTTGTACCCTGAAATATCTGACGAGACAATACCATCCTGTGCAAAGTATCCAAATGAAGCAAAAAAGTTGGATTTTTCATTACCACCGCTGAAACTTAAATTATGGTTTTGAATCATCGCGCTGTTATTGAAGATAACCTTTTGCCAGTTTGTCCCGGCGCCAAGGGCCTGAGGATTAGCAAATAAAATTCCGCGGCCGGCAGCCAGAGAAGATTCATTCCTCAACGTGGCATATTGAGTTGCATTAGTCATGTTCAACGTACGTTCAGGGGCCTGGGTGCCTTCATATCCGTTATAATTTACTTTCATAGTACCTGCTTTCCCTCTTTTGGTCGTTACCAAAATTACACCACCTGCAGCCTGGGTACCATAAATAGCAGCTGAAGCTGCATCCTTTAACACTTCAATTGACTCAATATCAGACTGATTTAAATAATCAATTCCACCCACAACTACCGGAACTCCATCCACAACATAGAGAGGAGAAACATAATTGATTGAGGTAATACCACGAATGCTTACAGTAGCATCGGATCCAGGCTGACCTGAACTTGATGCAACAGTAACACCAGAAGTTCTCCCTTTAAGTGCATCTTCAACACGCGGGGTGGGCATGTTATCCAAATCGGATGATTTTACAGTTGAGATAGCCCCGGTTACAACACTCTTCTTTTGAGTACCATACCCAACTACAACAACCTCATCAATACTTTCTGCTGTGGAAGATAATTTGACATTCACGGTTGTCCGGTGATTAACCTGAACATCCTGAGAATTCATCCCCACAAATGAAAAGACCAATGTACCATTTCCGGGAGCAGTAATCGAAAATGCCCCGTCAATATTACTGGTAGTACCTGTTGTTGTCCCTTTAACAAAAACAGCAACGCCCGGGATTGGTTGTCCATCATCGGCTGAAGTAACAACCCCCTTCACTTGTATTCCCTGTCCATAGCCGAACAACGAGCTTACAATAATTAAAAGCACTAAAATTGTTTTTTTCATAAATTTAAATTGAATTTTGAATTGTTAATGAAAAAATTACCTCTCATTTCGCTTAAAAATTTTAAGAATAATTAATGTTAATTGACGATAAGTTAACAGTGATTTAAATTTCAAGTCGCAAAATAAGTTATAACAATTCAATAAAAACCTGATTTTTATACAACATTAATACATCATATGATTTTTATGGATACATCAAGAATACATCAATGAAATTATATAGTGCTGGTAATGTGTGTGTAAACTCTTATTTAGACACGTTAAAAAATACACGTCAGTAAATAAAACAATACTACATCAGAGGAAAACCCAATTAAAGATCTATTAACAGGCTTGTAAGATTAGTATCCCTTTCGATATTCAACTTCTTCCTAACCCGGTAGCGGCAGATTTCGACCCCTCTGATTGAAATATTCATCAGAGGAGCAATCTCTTTAGTGGAGATATTCATCCGAAGATAGGCACACAATCGCAATTCTTTAGGAGTTAATGCAGGGAAGTGGGACTTTAACCGGTTCAGAAAATCTTCATGCACCTCATCGAAAGCTGTCTCAAATACTTCCCATTGCCTGTCGTGATCCACATCTTTGCTGATTTTGCCAATCACGGAGGAGATTTTTGATTTCAATATTTCGTCTGCTGAAGAACTCTTGATTTTCTCAAGATCATCTTTAATTTTGGCAAGAAACTTATTTTTATGAATCAGATCCATCGTTTGATTGGCTAATTCTTTATCACGATGGATCATTTCGTTTTTAAGCTTTTCATTTCTAAGCCTGATAATCTTTTTTTCAGCCTCAGCAGCCTGCTTTATATAATCATTCTCCTTTTGCCTATATTCACGAAGATGTTTTAAACGCTCTTTTCGTTTGGATATCTCAATTCGTATAAAAATCATCCAAATAGACAATGCGATAAGAGCAATAATTAATAAAATATAAATTGTGATGGCTAATCCTGATCTGTACCAGGGTGGACTTACAACAAAGAGCAATTCGTCGCTCCGGCTTTCAACTCCCAGAGAATTTCTGGCTTTGACACTGAATCCATAGTTCCCTTCAGGTAAGAGTGCGAACTCGACCGATACAGAGCTACTCCATCCTGACCATTCATTATTCAACCCTGACAACTTAAAACTATACTCAACACTCCCAGGATTATCAAATACAGGTGAGGCATAATAAAACTTAAAAGCGTTTTTGGGATAACTAAAGGTAAATTTTTGATTTGGCTGCCCCTTTACTCCATGGAACGAATACCCGTAATAAAAGGTGCTATCCAGATTCAAGGCAACAGCCCGCGTAATAAAGGATGAAAATTCAGGGTTATAGCTGAAATGAGCACTCGGAGAATAGTGAGCAAAACCATCCTCTGTACCAATAAAAAGATGATCCTTCGAAAAGGGATAGATCGATTCAAACCCGCTGATGAATTTACCGTTGAGTAAGACAAAAGGAGCGCTCATGTGCTTAAATGTACCATCTTCCTGAAAACGCAAAACGCCGGCTTTGTGAATCGAGTTATGCCATGCAATATACCAGATATTGCCATTCTCATCTTCATTCAGGTAAGAGAAATCTGTAATTGGGCTAAGCATCTGATTGAAAAAGCCATTCTTTTCAAACCGGTCATTTTGAGAATTATACTGATATAACCCGACATTGGTGGCAAAGACAATCTGCCCTTTGATTTTAAAGACATTCAGATTGTAATTTGTCGGTAAACCATATTTGACGCTGTAATACCGAAAAGATTTTATGCTGTCCAGTGTTAATCCGAAGCTCACCTTGAAAATTCCTTTAAAACCGTGACTCATCCAAAGATCACCCTGACTGTCCTCTTCAAAAATCCGGAATGACTCATTAAACCCTTTGATTCTGTCAACAAATTTCCAGGTGCTGTTTTCCTTCTTAAAGTAGATTAATCCGCTGTAAGTTCCACCGATTAGGAAATTTGGGAATCTTTTCAAAATAGTATATTTCCATCCTCCAGGGATATTGCTGATCTGCTGAGCATGTTCGCCTTCAATTACAAAGGTGCCTTTATTGTGTCCACATAACAACACTCCGCCATGAACACCCAGGTACCATACCTGTCCTGTAGTATTTGGTATTAATCTGAAGGTGCTGTTTTGATCCTGCTTCTCCCAGTCTTTTACAAAAAGGCCCTGGTTGGTCCCCAGATAAAGTTTTCCCTGGTGAATAAATGAAGTATATCCTGCTCCAATTTCTTCAGACTGTTTTAAAAAAGTGATGGGAGAGTTAATATTTATAAAATCAATTCCATTGTCCAGACCCAGCCACAAATCACCTGATCGGTCGGTAAAAACTTTTAGAACGGTATTATTCTGAAGTCCCCTTTTTCTGTCAACCATCTGCACGATATCACCCTGCAAATCACATATGATTGCACCATCCTGGATTGTTCCGAAAGCGTAATTGTGATTCTGAATTAGTGTAGCGCTGAAAAGCTGAGTTTTTTTAAGATATTCATTTACAGGCGATTTCCACTCATGCAATTGTTTACCATCATATATGTAGATCCCCTTATTTAATGTGCAAATAAGAACTTCGTCACCATCAGAGAATGGAAGAATTGAAGAGATCTCCTCTCCTTTTAAACTCAGGCAACCCGGTAATTCAATCAATTTTGCTCCCGCAAGTTCATACAATCCGTTATCAATATCATTGAAAAATAATTTTTCTCTCACTTTGAATGAATTCTGGAACCTAACAGGTGCTTTTATGACAGTAACTAACGTGTCGCTATTAAAAATAAAGGCACTAAAATAGGATTGGAAAACAATTTTTCCATCGAAAGGGTGGATATTCCAGATATCATCAAAATTTTGATTATCAGCAGGAATACAATTCTTTAAAGACTTAAATTCCAATTTCCCGTTGATTCCATATTCCATTTTGCCAAATTCGTTGTAGGCACCAATGAATATACCTCCACTTTCACTTACATATACCGAGCGTGTAAGAGAAGAATTAGGCATCTTATACAATTGCCAGGCGACACCATCAAATACTAAAAGTCCCTCATTATTTGCAAAATACATGAATCCTTTCTGATCTTGTGCTATCCCCCAGTTTTGAGTACCCGCCTTATATTCTCTTTTTGGATAATTACGAATAAACGGGACTCCGATACTTTTGATCTGGGAATATCCTGAATTCAAAAATATCAGTAAAAGCAGAATGACAACCAGAAATCTTTTTGTCATAACGAATTAGATTAAAAACATAAAATATTATTCTGTTGTATTTCTAATCAATTTTTTAAAATAATTCTTTACCTAAAGTGTGGCATTCAAAGGAATAAAGCACTACGGATTATACAGATTTTCACAGATTAATCCGGAAAGTGAATTTCAATCTGTGTTTATCTGAGTAATCTGTGGTAAAAACAATTTTGTCTTAAATAGTCGCCAGGCAAATGGGATACACAAATATAGACAATCTCTCAGAAATAAACAGACCCTGAAGATTTTGGTAACCTTCAGGGTCTGCATAAAGCATAATAGTCTATTTCTCAGGAGTATTCTTTAAAATCTCCAACAGGAAATCCCAGAACTTCTGAACGGATGGTATATTAACCCGCTCGTCGGGAGAATGGGGAGAACGCATCGTGGGTCCAAAAGAGATCATATCCCAGTTAGGATAAGCGGCACCCAGTATTCCGCATTCCAGCCCGGCATGTATTCCCAAAACGGCTGGCGTCCGCCCGAATTTTTGTTGGTAAATTTCTTTCATTCTTGCCAGGATCTGTGAATCCATATTTGGCTTCCACCCGGGGTAATTCCCGTCGAATGCCACCATGGCTCCGCCTAACGCGAAAACGCTGTCGACCATTTCAACGAGGTCATCTTTCGCGGTATCTACTGAGCTTCTTAACAGGCATTTGACAAAAATCACCCCTTTTCGGGATTTAATTGTTGAAAGATTCGTCGAAGTCTCCACCATACCTGCCATCCCGTCACTCATTCGGATTACGCCATTAGGACATGCATAGGCAGAGTCGATAAGATCGTCCTGAACCCGCTCTTCAATCATTGATTCCGGGACATCCGTTTCTGCGATCGTAAAGCTCAGGGTTGGCTCGGCATTACCCAACTCATATTTATAGATCGCTTCGTAATGTGAAACGGCACTCTTCAATTGTGAAATATTATCATCAGGTACCAGTACGACAGCATAAGCTTCCCGGGGAATTGCATTTCTCATTCCTCCCCCGTTAATTTCGGCAAGACGGACGTCAAATTCGCGGGTAACATGTTTTAAAAACCTAATAATCAATTTATTTGCATTTCCCCTCCCCAGGTTGATATCGAGGCCGGAGTGGCCCCCCTTGAGTCCCGAAATCACCAGTTTAAAAGGCGTTACTCCATCAGGGACAATAACCTCATCGTATTCAAATTCAATATCAGCATTTATACCTCCGGCACAACCGACATAAAGTTCTCCTTCTTCTTCGGAGTCCATATTGAGCAATATGTCACCTTTTAACCAATTTGGCTGCAGGCCAAGGGCACCTGTCATTCCTGTTTCCTCGTCACAAGTAAAAAGCGCTTCAAGTGGTCCGTGAACAATATCCTTAGAGGCAAGCACTGCCATGGCGCTTGCTACACCCAGCCCGTTATCTGCACCAAGGGTTGTGCCACGCGCACGAACCCACTCGCCATCAATCCATGCATCAATAGGATCCTTCTCGAAATCATGAACCGTACCATTATTTTTTTGTGGAACCATATCCAGGTGACCCTGAAAAACGATTCCTTTCCGGTTTTCCATCCCGGGGGTGGCAGGCTTCCGGATTAGTATATTTCCAATTGGATCCTTTTCCGTGACCAATCCAAGGCTTTTCCCAAAATCAATCATAAACGCCTGGATCTTCTCCTCTTTTTTCGAAGGACGTGGAACCTGGGTGAGTTTATAAAAGTTTTCCCAAACTTCCTTTGGTTCAAGATTAACAATTTCTTTGCTCATAACTGTATGATTTTAAATATTATAATTCAACTTTTCGATGTTCAATGTTAGGCAGTTCCAATCCATATCCTTTCTTTCGGTCTTCTGTTTTCAGTAAAAAGGAAAACACGATGGCAACCATTCCAAAGCATGCAAATATCAACATCGGGATAGTATAATTATATTGTGTGATGATTTGTTCCTTTCCATCAACAAGTTTGTTTATTGTGCCGGTTATACAATATTTATCCAATACTATACCAATTAACAGTGGAACTCCCATTAGCCCCCAGTTCTGAACCCAGAATGTAAGTGCATAAGCTGTTCCTAACTTGCTTTCGGGAATAATTTTCGCTATTGATGGCCACATCGCTGATGGAACCATCGAAAAGGCAATGCCTAAGACCATCACCAATCCAATTGCGATTGGAAAGCTGTTTAATGATGGGATTGAGAACAATAAATGGACACAAACCAGAAGTATGGACCCAATTATCATGATTGTAGCACCTTTCCCTTTTTTATCAAACATGCTGCCAAAAAGAGGTGTAAGAAGCAGAGCACTGAAAGGTAAAAGTGCGGGAATATACCCGGCAAAAGAATCAGTGATTCCAAATTTCTGAACAATCATATTTGTTGCATACTTAATAAAAGGGAAAACAGCGGAATAAAACAGAACGCAAAGGGCAGTGATATACCAAAAGGCCCGATTTTTCCCAATCTCAATAATATCAGCAAACTTAAATTCTTCTTCATCCGGCACGCCAGCATCAGCATCTTCCTTATCCAATTGCTTATCCATAAATGTAAACAACACAAATACAAGCATCCCAATACCTAATAAGAAAAGGGAAACAATCACTGGCATACTGATATCGCCAGTCAGTTTGATCAAGGGTATTGGTGTGAACATTGCCAAAGCGGTACCAATACGACCGGTTGATGTGTTTAATCCAATTGCCAAGGCCATCTCCTTTCCACGAAACCAGCGAACAACTGCCTTGTTGGCTGCGATACCAAACATCTCGCATCCTACTCCAAAAATGGCGAATCCAAATCCTGCTACTACTGCAGATTTTGTTGTTGGAGCTATCATTTGCCAGGAACCTATTGTAAGTTCGTACATGCCATGGAAATGGCCCGAAATCGCCAGGTATTTAATAAACCCGCCAATTAACATGATTGCAATAGCAAGAATTCCGGTGAACCGAACTCCCATTTTATCCAGAATCATACCACTAAAAACAAGCATCAGCAGAAACACATTGAACCAACCATAACCACTGGTAAATAACCCATAGTCTGAAGCCGACCAGGATAAACCGGCCTGTAACCGTTCCTGTAATGGAGCCATGGCATCAGTGAGGTAATACATGCACATCATTGTAAATGACACCAGTCCAAGCATCAACCAACGTGCCGACTTTGAGTCGCGAAGGGATTTTTTAAGTTCCTGCATTTTGAATTTATAAGAATGTTTAATTAGATAAATTATATTTGATTTTTATTGAATTGGATATTCATTTTAGCCGCGCAATATAGCTAAAAAGAAGGGAAAAAATATTGGGGGAAGATCAGGGGAAAAAACGAAATTAAGTATCAGTTTTAGAGACAAGGCGGTGCCTTGTCTCTAAAAAAAATAATCATAAATATCGTATTTTTTTAATTACCAATCCGCCTGATCGCTCCGGTAACAGGATGGAATTCAATTGAATATTCACCATTAATCAATCCATCGGGTAATGGAGCAACAACTCCAAATTGAGCCATGGCAAACCGCGCCTGGGCCAGCACATCACTTCCGTTTAGCAGCCGTGCTACCACTGAACCAGGTGTTCTGTATACCAATCCATTGGTCGACATCTCGCCGGCTGATGGGGTAGCTTTCTGCTCGCCGTTGCGTGTTAGTTCTGCATTCGGTTCCAATTCAAGCAGGATAGGTTTTCCCGAAACATTGCTCTCAGGAAGGACTCCTGATACCGGGGAGAACCGGAATGCCACAAGTGCTTTACCGGATTTGGAATCCGGTATGACCTCGAATACATATTTATGGTTCGCTTTAAAGGTTTTTCCTATGAACAGACTTTCGTAATCACCTATTATTTTATTTAACTGGTCTACCATCACCTGGTACGCCTGGCCATCGGGGGGAAGTTTGTCATATTTTGATGCCAATAAAAGAGCCTTCCGCTTACGTAGTTTTATGATATCCTGTGCCGCTTCCACTGCCTTTTCCTCGAATGTTTTGAATTTATCAGACAAATGTTTAAGTGAGTCTTTCCCTGCAAAGTAAGAATGCATCGACATTTCAGACCATATTTCATGCGGAAGATCGACTGTTGGGGTAAAATCTGTTGTAAAAGCTTTACTACTCTCCGCTTTTACGGAACTGTTAATACCCACCAGTACCCCTTCGTCAGACAGACTTATCATCGAGGCTGCAGCTCCATTAGCCTTATGAACCTCGGCAGGGTCAGGTGCTCCGAAAGTTTCCATTTTTAAGTCCGTAATTTTCCATGTTTCACCATCAGTTGAAGGCGCATTTTTGACACCAATATATTTTGCGGCAAATTCATAGTATGGACCATGAAAGAATTTCTCTTGTGTTACTTCAGCCATGATGCGTATACCTGTCCGCGGAAGTGTATAGATTACACCGCCCTGGAATGGGCCCATCTCGCCAGCCCCTTTCTTTTTGTCCTCTTTAGCCGATAAGGCGATACTTCCTGCCAGAAACAAAGCGGTTAATAAAAGAACTGTGAATTGTCTCATCATTATCATTTTTAGTTTTATTATCTAAAATTTTTTACAAATCAAAAGTGATTCTTTTTTTTGGGTTTCCCAAAAGACGGCTCATTTTTCAACGAAGAAAATGCCATCCCGAGATGGTCTGCAATTTCACCCGAGAGTAAAGCCTCTTCGGATGAGCCTGCAAGAGATAAATCACCGGAAAGTCCATGCAGATAGGCTCCCAACAGAGCAGCCTCCAGAGGGGTGTAACCTTGCGCGATTAATCCAGTCACAATCCCGGTCAGGACATCGCCGCTTCCTGCTGTTGCCATTCCTGGATTTCCTGTACCATTAAACCAGCAAGTGCCATCAGGAGCAAGGATTGCCGTATATGCTCCTTTAAGAATTAAAATTACCCGGTGTGTCTGACTGAATTTCATGGCAACCATTAGCCTTTCAAAATCTGACACACAACGACCTGCAAGCCTCTCAAACTCAACGGGATGAGGAGTTAACACAGATCCGGCAGGGATATGCTGAAGCATTTCGGGATGTTCTGAAAGAATATTAAGAGCATCAGCATCGATGACTAACGGGGCATTAAACTCTTCCAGGAATGATTTGAAGGCAGCTATCGTTTCTGGTGACTTTCCTATTCCGGGTCCTATTCCCACAGCTTTGTAGACATTTAAAATCCGGATCTGTGAAATTACCATCTCCGAATCATCAATCGATACCATCGCCTCTGGTACAGTTGTTTGCATAATCTGGCTTCCCACACCTGGCAGATGGACCGTTAATAATCCGACACCTGATCTCAGGCAACCTTTGGCAGCAAGCACTGCCGCCCCCATCTTCCCGTAGCTGCCGGCGATCAGAAGTGCATGACCGAATGTCCCTTTATGCGAAAACTTCGCTCGCGGTTTCAGAATTGAGGCCATCGTTTGCCGGTCAGAATAGTTCCAGCGTGTTTCTGTCTTAGCGATTCCATCGGGATGCAACCCGATTGGAAGGACCACCCATCGCCCGGTATATCGCTCATTATCCTTAAAAAAGAAACTCAATTTTGGAAATTCAAGGGTCAGGGTGTAGGTTGCCATGATAATTGCCTCAGGATCATTTCCACTATTATCTTCACCCATCAGACCGGATGGAATATCAATTGAAAGAATCGGAACTCCGGAATTATTCAGATGTTTTACCAGCTGCGCAGGGAAACCGGAAAGAGGACGACTTAAACCTGTACCAAACAACCCATCGACGATAAGTTCAAAATTTGAAAGTTCCGGAAGCGGATCATCATCGTTCCACCAATTTATCGTAGAGACATCCACCTGATCTTTCAACCGCTCAAGGTTAATCAGGAAGCATTCTGAGAACCGACTTTCGGCATCGGGAATAAAGGCATCAACTTTAAAGTTTCTTAATGTCAGGATTCGTGCAACGGCCAATGCATCGCCTCCGTTATTCCCGGGGCCGGCAAAGACGGCGATTCGTTGATTGGAATCGAAATGAACAGCCATCCATTCAGCTATCTGAATAGAAGCACGCTCCATCAAATCAATTGGACTTATTGGCTCATTTTCAATAGTATACCTATCAAGATCAGCAACTTGCACTGTCGTAAAGATCTTCATTCCGGTTCATTATACATTGATCAAATCTACGAAGAAATCGCGTTGTGTCAAACAAGGAATGAACAATAGAAAAAAAGTTTCAATTATCAATTCAATCATATATTTTGCAGCTGGCGGCTGGCAGTTAGCAAATGGCCGCTTGTAGTTCTGGAGCCGCACTAATGTTGCCGTTTTCTGAGACTTATTGGGAATAATAGATTAACCTGAAAAGATGTGCAAGCCAGGTGCCAGTAGCTAATAGCCAGCCGCAAACTTGATATCTGATGGTATGTTTGATTGAAAGTATAAAATATACTTATATCAATATTCGTTTCCACAATTTTCACCATAGAGTCCAAATATGACTTTTGGCATAATCTTATGACCAGAAAAGTTCGCTATATTTGCGCAATTAGACAATGATTAACCCCTTAAAACTATAATTTTATGCTAAAAGGACATCCCAAAGGGCTCTTGGTAGCTTTTTTTGCCAACATGGGTGAGCGGTTCGGATTTTACACGATGATGGCAATTCTTGTATTGTTTTTACAGGTGAAGTTCGGATTGACAGAACAAGAGGCCGGAGGATATTACAGCTGGTTCTATTTCGGAATCTATGCCCTCGCATTAATAGGCGGTTTGCTAGCCGACGCGACCAAAAAGTATAAACTAGTTATATTCGGCGGCATTTTAATTATGTTTTCGGGATATGTTCTGATGGCTATTCCGGGGGTATCGCTGAACCTGACCCTTGTCAGTTTGTTTGTGATTGCTTTCGGTAATGGACTCTTTAAGGGGAATCTACAGGCAGTTGTCGGTCAGTTGTACGATGATCCCAAATATGAAAAATTAAGGGATTCAGCCTTTATGATTTTCTACATGGGTATAAACGTTGGTGCATTTTTTGCCCCATTTGCCGCTACAGGAGTCAGAAACTGGTTCCTGAAGACCAATGGTTTCTTGCACGATGGCAGCCTTCCTGCAATGTGTCACCAATACATCAACGGAACCTTAACCGATCCAGGCAAATTTCAGGAACTGGCCAATACGGTAAGTCTCACAGGACCAGTAGGCGATATCTCAAAATTTGCTCATAGCTATATCCATGTATTTTCAATTGGTTATAACTATGCCTTTGGAATTGCTGCAGGAGCAATGCTTCTTTCGATGTTAGTTTATGTAATTTTCAACAGACATTTGCCAAATAAGGAGAAAATAGTTATCGGGCAGAAACCCCAGGTAGAAAAGAAACCTTGGGCATTTGCCACTGCACTGGCAGTGGGAGTTATCGTATTCTCAATAATAAATTATGGATTTGGGGTAAGGGATATCGCTCTCGCAGTGGGTCTGTTCGGCACATTTATCGCCTGGATTGTGACAATATCAAATAAGGATGAAAAGCCGCGGATTATTGCTCTGATTCTGGTTTTTATAGTGGTGATATTTTTTTGGATGTCGTTCCATCAAAATGGTCTGACTCTGACATTCTTTGCAAGGGATTATATCGCTAAGGAGGTTAGCGCATTTACCTTCCTGTTTTTTGATTTAAAATCCATGCTGGCTGTTATTGCAACTATTGCAGGGATCTTTATAATGATAGGCAAAAACAAGCCCGTCCTGACCCGACTTATCGGTGCCGGCTTATTTATTGTCGGAGGTGGTTCATCGTATTTTTATATGAGTCAAAACGGGGTAACCAATTCAATTGCCCCCGAGGTCTTCCAGTCTTTTAATCCATTGTTTATAGTTGCACTGACGACTCTGGTCATGGGACTCTTTGCATTTCTGAATAAAATAGGGAAAGAACCCTCAACACCTAAAAAGATAGGTTTTGGGATGATCATTGCAGCTCTGGGATTTTTACTCGTTCTTGTAGCTTCTCTGAATGTGATCTCTCCCCATGAATTAGCCGGAGCTCCGGTACCCAACTCTTCGCGCGTTTCGCCTTACTGGCTAATCAACAGTTACTTAATTCTGACAGTTGCCGAGTTGTTTCTTAGCCCTATGGGGTTATCATTTGTTTCAAAAGTTGCCCCTGCCAGGTTCCAGGGATTAATGCAGGGTGGTTGGCTTTTGGCTGCGGCTGTCGGAAATAAGCTCCTTTTCGTAGGAAGCTTTTTCTGGGGCAAGATTGAACTGTGGCAGCTCTGGGCTATCTTTATCGTTTGCTGTTCCCTTTCTGCAATGTTTATGTTCTCGATGATAAAGAGGCTGGAAAAGGTGACCAGCTAGCCTTTGAGAATATCCTGAAAGACCCTGAAGAAATGCAAAAATCTTCAGGGTCTTTTTTTTTGCAAGTGTATCAGATTTCCCGTTTGGTCATGATTAATTCTATCAAAATAAGGCCCACAATTATCATTAATTACCAAATATTTTGTATATTTATTCAAATATGCATCATCGGATTATGATACTAACTTCATTCCAAAACG
The DNA here is from genome assembly GCA_903859795.1 of uncultured Bacteroidia bacterium. Taxonomy (GTDB): domain Bacteria; phylum Bacteroidota; class Bacteroidia; order Bacteroidales; family Prolixibacteraceae; genus JAAFHB01. The sequence goes on along the minus strand of CAIOOC010000355.1, from coordinate 4,328 downwards.
GGAAAATTTTACATTTAGTATTGGGGGGGCCCAAACTAAAGGAAAGATCAATACAAAAGAATCTCAAACATTGTTTTTCCCCTATCTTATGGCTTATTCCTTTAGCGGGGAAAAGCGCAGTTTTGAACTGGGTGGTGGTCTGGGTGCGGCTATTGGCGCGTCCGAGGGTTTGCTGGCCATGACATTAAACGGAGTCATTGGATACAGGTATCAAAGGAAAAAGGATGTAATATTCCGCGCCGGATTTACTCCGTTCATCTCTATCCCATTTGGGAAGGATGCCAAATTTTTGATTGTTCCACTATTTGGTATAAGTTTGGGATATAGCATTTAAAATATCAAGTGATAGTTTCACATAATACTAATCAGCCACTTCCGCTTTATATCCTGCGGTTTTCAACGTTTCAATAATCGTATCTGGCTGAAGATCTGAAGTCTCAACAGTTAGCACCTTCATCGGAGTGGTCGTATCTACACTCCATTTGTCTATTCCCTTAAGCTTGTTCAGGTGCGGTGTTACCTTGGCAATACAACCGCCACAGTTTACATTGGTCTTGAATTTTAAAGTTTTCATATTCTTTTATTTTACGGATTAACAGACATTTTTTTGAATTTGAGCCGAAGGGAATTGCTTACCACAGAAACCGAACTCAACGCCATCGCACCACCTGCGATCATCGGATTCAGCATAAATCCGGTAAATGGGAACAGCAATCCGGCTGCAACAGGAATACCGATCAGATTATAGATAAATGCCCAGAAAAGATTTTGTTTAATTGTCGTAATGGTTTGTTTAGAAAGCATAATGGCCGAAGATATTGAATTGAGGTTCGAGGAGACAATGGTCATTTTCGCTACATCCATAGCGATATCAGAACCATTTCCCATAGCAATGCTGACATCAGCCTGGGCCATTGCCAGCGAATCGTTTATGCCATCACCCACCATGGCCACGACCTTCCCCTGAAGCTGAAGATCTTTGATATATCCGGCTTTATCCTCAGGCAAAAAACCGGCTTTGTAGTTTTTTATGCCGGTTTGTCTGGCGATAGAAGCGGCCGTATGTTCATTATCGCCGGTAAGCATATGAATGTCTATTCCACTCTTTATCAACTTTCGAATGGCAACCACCGAGGAAGGTTTTATCTGATCAGCAATGGCAATTATTGAAACAATCCTGTCATTCCTGCCCACAAAAAGGACAGTTTTGGCCTCTTCCTGCAATTCTGTTGCCTTGCTCTTATCGTCCGAAGTGAGAACAACTCCGGATTCTCGCATCAAAAGTTCATTGCCAATAAAGTATCTTACCTTTTCAACCGATGCAATTACACCCCTGCCGGTGATACTCTGGAAATCAGTGACCGGTGTTGTCTGAATATTTTCGATCTGTAAAGCGTTTGATACAGCCTCAGCAAGTGGGTGTTCCGATTGAGATTCAATGCTTAAGATAACCTGCTTTAATATCGAAGTATGTTCCGTCAGCCAAAACCAGTCGGTCACAGCCGGCTTCCCCATAGTAATGGTTCCGGTCTTATCAAGGACAACCGCATTAATCCTGTGTGAAAGTTCCAATCCGTCTGCATCTTTTATCAGTATTCCATGCTCTGCCCCTTTACCTATTCCAACCATGATTGCAGTAGGTGTTGCCAGTCCAAGTGCACAGGGACAGGCAATAATTAAGACCGAAACCATTGAAAGCAGCGCCTGAGGCAGGGAATTTACTCCTCCCAGAACCATCCAGACAACAAAAGTGATAATGGACAATCCAATCACAACGGGAACAAATACCGATGCAATTTTATCCACCAGTTTTTGTACCGGCGGTTTGCTTCCCTGGGCCTCCTGAACCATCCGGATGATGCGGGCCAAAAGAGTCGCGCTTCCAACTTTCTGCGCTATTAGAATAAAGCTCCCTTTCTGGTTTATCGTTCCTGCAAATACACTATCCCCTGTGATTTTTTCAACCGGTATTGGTTCGCCGGTGATAGAACTTTCATCGACATATGAGGCACCTTCAGTAACTTCTCCATCGACAGGAACACGTTCTCCGGGTTTAACCCTGAGAAGATTATTTATTTGAACTGAAGAAGCCGGAAGTATTGTTTCAATCCCCTGTTCATTCAGCAAAGTAACCGTATCAGGCTGCAATCCAATGAGCTTTTTTATTGCCGATGAGGTGTTTGATTTTGCCCTCTCCTCCAGCAATTTGCCTAGAAGAATAAATACGATTATAACTGCTGAAGCTTCGAAATAAACCGGTGGATGGGAATTGCCGGTCATCAGCAAATGAGGGAAGAGAGTATTAAACAAACTGAAGATGTAAGCTATACCCGTACTCATGGCAACAAGAGTATCCATATTTGTTGAGCCATGCTTTAATTGTTTGTAGGCATTTACAAAGAAGCTCCTGCCAAACCAGAAAACAACCGGAGTTGCCAATACCAGCATTATCCAATTGGCATAGGGAAAATCCATCAGAAACATTCCCAGGATTACAATTGGAATAGTAAGAAGAGATGCACCAATTGTTTTCCATTTTAGAATGTCCGACTCACGCAGCGCAATTTCAGCTTGTTGGCTGAACTCCTCTTCCCCGGTAATCAGATCATATCCGGATGATTGTACAATATTCCTCAAACCTTCAGGAGTTGTAGAAGCCGGATTGTATTCCAGCCATACCGAAGAGGAGGCGTAATTGACTGCAGCGCTCTTCACCCCCGGCTGACTGTTTAATGTCTTTTCGACATTCGCAGCACATGATGCACAACTTAATCCGGTTACAGGAAAATTTTTCCTGACTGTAATTGCCATATCTCTAATTTTATGTCAAAGTTAAAACTCTATTTCCGATAAGCGCAACATGCCGGAAGCTTTTTATAAACTTCATCAGTAGCCACAAATTTTTCGGTATCATGACCAGCACTGGCAATAGCTTTCTGAATAAAATCAGGTTCAACCTGGGAACTGTCGTAAGTTGCCTGAATCTTTTTAGTCTTCACATCCCAAACCGCATTTTTAACCCCATTAACTGATTTCGCAGCCTTTTCGATCCGTTCCCTGCACAATTCACAATTCCCCGAGACACCAAAAATGGTTTTTGACGACGATTCAGATTCAGCATTCTTTCCCCGATTCATCATACTTGGCTTCCCTTCGAGCTGAGCTGAGGCATCAACACTAAAAGCGCCCTGAGTGACGATCTCTTCTCCATCATTTAAGCCACCAGTAACCAGGTAGCTGTTCCCCAGCTGCGGCCCTAATTCAATTTCCCTGACCCTGAAAACAGGTTCAGTGCCGGGTTGCTTCACATAAACAACCGAGCGTTTGCCAGTCCACAGAACAGCACTTCGGGGAATGGTTAACTTATCCTTGTATTGCTTCATATTTGCCTTGACGATACCAGCGGCAAACATCTCAGGCTTTAATTTCCCCCCCTGATTACCAATTTCAATCCTGACCCTTGCCACACGTGTAACCGGATTAAGGACCGGATCAATAAATGAGATTTTGCCTGAATAATCTTCCCCGGGTAAAGCCTGAACAGTGAATGAAACTAATTGTCCATTAGCCAGATATGGAAGATCGCTTTCATAGGCATCAAACATAACCCACAGATGTGACAGGTCTGCCACCTCAAACAACACGGATCCGGGAGAAATAAAATCACCATTGTTAACACGCCGTTCAGAAATAATTCCGGTCGCAGACGCATAAACCTCAAACTCTGTTTTTACCTTACCTGAATTTTCTATGGATGAAATCTGGCTGTCTGTGAGTTTCCACTGATGAAGTTTTTCTTTTGCTGCATCGTACAACTCCGGCTGAGCTTTTTTGGTTGCTGATGTTTCGAGCAGTTCCTGCTGCGCTGTAATCAGCTCAGGTGAGTAGATCATAGCCAACGCTTGCCCTTTGCTGACGAATTCGCCCGTGAAGTTTACCAGCAATTTTTCGATGCGACCGGGCAGGTACGACACCTGGCTTTGCAAAAGTCGTTCATCGGCCTGAACCTTGCCATACAGACGCAATTCCTTCACCGGGTTTTGCCGGGATACTGCTGAAGTGAGTACATTAGCCAATTGTATAGCTTCCTTTGTCATATGAATGGCATCACTATCCATCGCCGCACCACCCGGAATTAAAGGTATAAGTTCCATGCCACAAATCGGACATTTGCCAGGCTCAGCCACTTTTATCTGGGGGTGCATCGCACAGGTCCAAATTGTCGATTTTGAAACGACTTCCGAATGTTCATTCTTCGCTGCCTTTGGCGAAGTGTTGTGAAAAAAGAGCCATCCGAGAAAAATTCCGGTGATAAGTGCGACTGAAAC
>CAIOOC010000354.1 GCA_903859795.1 uncultured Bacteroidia bacterium | reverse complement strand
TTCACAATGCCCATATCGAGCCCGGCTGCAATTGCGTGGTAAAGAAATACCGAATGAAATGCTTCGCGGATTGTATTATTCCCGCGGAAGGAGAAAGAGACATTTGAGATTCCGCCACTAACTTTGGCATATGGAAGATTTTCCTTAATCCATTTTGTAGCTCTGATAAAATCGAGTGCATAATTGTTATGTTCCTCAATTCCTGTTCCAACCGTTAAAACGTTGGGATCGAATATGATATCCTGTGGTGGGAAATGAACTTCGTTAACAAGGATGTGATAAGCGCGTTCGCAAATCCGAATTCTGTCTTCAAAGGTAGCAGCCTGACCTTGTTCATCGAAAGCCATAACAACGGTAGCCGCACCATATTTTTTTATTTTGTATGCGCATTGTTTGAAAAACAGTTCCCCTTCCTTTAAGCTGATTGAATTTACAATAGCTTTACCCTGAAGGCATTGCAGACCAGCCTCAATTACCGACCACTTGGATGAATCGACCATTACCGGAAGGCGGGCGATATCTGGTTCTGACATTACAAGGTGAAGAAATCGCACCATCTCTTTTTCAGCGTCAAGCATTGCGTCATCCATATTTACATCGATCACCTGGGCTCCACCTTCAACCATTTCGCGGGCAATTGCGAGGGCTTCTTCATATTTCTCGTCACGGATGAGTCTAGCAAATTTTATAGAACCTGCCACATTGCACCTTTCGCCAATATTTATGAAATTCGAGGATTTAGCTACTGTCAATGGTTCCAGTCCACTTAGCCGGGTTGCAATTTCAGGTTTAATCCGCTTGTGAGGTTTGGCATATGAAGCAATCCTTGCTAATTCACGAATATGATCGGGAGTAGTTCCACAGCATCCGCCGATAATATTTACCATGCGGTTTTCGAAAAAATCCTGCACATAGAAGCTCATCATTTGCGGAGTTTCGTCATATTCTCCGAATTGGTTGGGTAAACCTGCATTTGGATGTGCACTGATATAAAAGGGCGCTTTACGGCTTAGTTCTTCAAGATATGGCCGCATTTCCTTTGCACCAAGTGAGCAGTTTAACCCTACAGTAAGTAAATTTATATGTGATATTGAGTTAAGAAAGGCTTCGACTGTTTGGCCGGAAAGTGTGCGACCACTGGCATCTGTAATAGTGCCTGAAATCATCACATCCACTGAAATATTTCTTCTTTCAAGGACCTCTTCGATAGCCATCAAGGCTGCCTTTGCGTTTAGGGTATCAAAGATTGTTTCTACGAGGAGTATATCGACACCGCCGTCAAGCAGTCCTTCTACTTGTTCAAGATATGATTCTTTCATTTCAACAAATGTGATGGCACGGTATCCGGCATCATTAACATCGGGTGACATTGAACAGGTTTTATTGGTAGGACCGATTGCCCCGGCTACATATCTTGGCTTTTCCGGGGTTGAAAAATGGAGTGCCGCCTGATGGGCAATTTCAGCCGATTTCTTATTTATCTCATATACATAATCTTCCATGCCATAATCAGACTGGGAGACACGTGTTGCGTTGAATGTATTGGTAGCGATTATGTCGGCGCCTGCTTCCAGAAAGCCTTCATGAATCTCCTGTATTACCGAAGGTTTAGTGATTGAAAGTAAATCATTGTCCCCTTTTAAAGGTGATGGCCAGTTGGCAAATTGTTCTCCCCGAAAATCCTGTTCGGTTAACTTCACCCTTTGAATCATCGTACCCATTGCACCGTCAAGAACGAGAATACGATGTTTTAATGCTTCTCTTATATTACTTTTTTGAATCATTTTATATTTTTGTAACCATAAAGTTGAAAATCAATTTGACACATAACCTGGTTTCTTAATTTGTAAACAATTTAGAGCCTCTTTTGATCACCTCAATTGAATTAAAATATCTCTAATCTGCCTAAACCACTAACGGTTTAGCAAAATCCAGCAAAGTTAGAGATTATTTTAGAACTTTGCGCTTTGAAAGGCAGATGCAACCAGTGGCAAAATCTGTTCCATTTGAATAAGGATTTTAAAGGTTGATTAGAAATTTATTTTAATGAAGAATAGCAGAATTCAAGATATTTTAATTGGTAGGCGAGCGGTTTTTTTTGATATGGATGGTGTTCTTTATGATTCAATGGGAGCGCACGCAGATGCCTGGAACAAGGCATTTTTCCATTTCGGAATCGATTTTCCGCACGAATTGGTTTACCGGAATGAGGGGCGCACAGCCCAATCGACGATTAACCTGGTGTTTATGCAAAATGAAGAGCGTCAGGCTACCGAATCTGAGATACAGCAGATTTATTTGAAAAAAACGGAGCTTATCGAAAATTATCCTGAAGCAATTCCTTTCAATGGAGCTCTCGTTTTAATGGAGGTTCTTAAAAAGGAAGGAATTGAAATTTGGGTGGTTACCGGTTCAATGCAGGATAAGTTTCTTGATGCATTACTGAATGATTTTAACGGATTCATTTCAAAAGAGAAGATAATATCCGGGAGAGACGTAACCCATTGTAAACCACATCCTGAACCCTATCTGACAGCGTTGGAAAAATCGGGATTTAAGGCTTCTGAAGTCGTGGTAATCGAAAATGCGCCGCTTGGAATTCAATCTGCCAAGGCAGCAGGGATATTTACCATTGCCCTTAATACAGGAATATTGAATAATAATATATTACGGGAATCTGGTCCTGACTTACTTTTTCAGGATTGGAATGATCTTATAAAATAAAGATTGGAATTAGTAGATAACGATAAACTTTAACCAGATGATCAAAGATCGAAATGCCGTTCCCATCCTTATTTGTATTATAATCCTTGTCATGAATCTGGCAACAGCAATTGCACAGCAGAGTAATTGGACCCATTTCAGAGGAAGTCACCTTGATGGAATTTCTGCAGACAGTCTGGTCCCTATTTCGTGGAATGATACCACTAATATAATCTGGAAAACCGATGTCCGCGGAAGGGGATGGTCGTCACCGGTTGTTTACGCAAATCAGGTTTGGGTCACTACAGCAACAGTTGATGGGAAGGAGATGTCGGGGATATGTCTTGATTTAAGTTCGGGCAAAATACTATTCGATATTCTGCTTTTTAAACAGGATAGCATATACGGTAAACATTCAGTAAATACCTATGCCACTCCTACTCCGTGTATAGAGAAAGGTTTTGTCTATCTTAACTTTGGAAGTTCAGGAACTGTTTGTGTGAATAGTTCAACCGGGTTGATTGTCTGGAAAAGGGATGATTTAAAATGCGAGCATATGCAGGGAACAGGAGCTTCCCCAATTCTTTATAAAGATCTTCTGATTCTTCATTTTGAAGGTACAGATCATCAGTTTATTGTTGCACTGAACAAGAATACCGGTGAAACGGTCTGGCAGACGTATCGGCCGGCTGAATACTATGAAAGGCTGGCACCTGTGGGGAAAAAAGCTTATGTGACTCCTATTATTGTCAATATTGATGGTAAAGATCTGCTGATCTCCAATGGTGCTGCAGTCTGCGTTGCTTATGATGCGCAAACAGGACATGAAGTCTGGCGTGTAGTGCAGGGTGAAGACTCTACTATTTCAATGCCTTTCTTTGAAGATGGTATTGTGTTCTATTATACCAGTTTCGTTACCCCGCCTGAAGGAGAGAAATACGTCGAAATGCTGGCGGTCGATCCAAGAGGTTCAGGTGATATCACAAAATCAAATGTGCTCTGGAGGTTAAAATCACCAATTCTTCAATTGCTAACCCCCCTTGTAAAGGATGAGATAATCTACACAGTTGACAGCAGGAATAATCTTAATGTAATTGATGCAAAAACTGGTAATTCCCTATATACTAAGAAGTTAAAGAATAAGTATAATTCTTCGCCGATTTATTCAGGTGGGAAGGTGTTTTTTACTTCAATAAAGGGAGAGACTCTTATATTGAAAGCGGGTAAAACACTGGAAATAATTGCAGAAAATAAATTACCAGGCGAGGTATTTGCCACACCAGCTATCGTTCAAAACTCTATTCTGATCAGGAATGAATCGTCGCTTTACCGGATCGGAAATAAGTAATAAATTTTCATTTTTTAAAGAAGATTATGTTACCTTTGATACGATATATGGCTGATTTTTTGTTTGAAGTCGTTAAGACAGGGAATAAATAGTGCCACCAAATCAACAAATTTCACCAAGTACAATGTTTTATTTTGATTGGAAACCTTAAACCAACAGAATAGATGGAGAGCCAGAAGCAAAATGAACTGAGAAAAGTTTTAATTACCTTGCTGAGAATGGCCATTGGATGGCATTTTCTTTATGAAGGAATTGTGAAAATAGTGGCTGAAAAGTGGAGTGCATACTCTTTCCTGGCCAATACTTCAGGCTTTCTGTCCGGTTTTTATCATTCGTTATCGGCCTCACCATTATTGATGAAATCAGTTGATTTTTTGAATATTTATGGTCTTATAATTATTGGATTATTGTTGTTCATAGGGTTTTTTGTACGCTATGCAGCTATTGCCGGTGCACTTTTACTCACACTTTATTATTTTGCATATCCCCCATTTGGAGCGTCGCTATTTGGTTCAGGGGAGGGGCATTTGTTCATTGTTGACAAGTTATTTATTGAAGCTATGGCTTTGATTTTTATTGTTTTTACAAAAGATATTGGATATAGTGCAGAGGCCGCCTGGGTATTAAGAAAAAATTTGATTCATAAGTCTTCGCTGACAGGTAAATCTTCGGGGGAAGTTGAAATCAGGAGTCGCAGGGAAGCTTTGAAAAACCTGTTTACGATTCCGGCACTTGGAGTGATCGGATGGGGAGCCTTCAGCAACAGCAAGAAATACGATGTTGACGTGATGACCGGAGCGACAATTCAGGTGAAATCAACTGCGCTTGCCGAACTAAAGGGCGATTTACCAAAAGGAAAAATTGGGAAGCATCAAATCAGCAGACTTGTTGCCGGTGGAAATCTGATAGGTGGTTGGGCACATTCCCGGGATCTTATTTATGTGTCGTCGTTATTTAAAGCTTATAACACGGAGAAAAAGGTATATGAAACATTGATGCTGGCAGAGAGTGCCGGCATTGACACCATCAATATTGGGTTCGTATCAAACCCGTTGATGGCTAAATATAAGAGGGCAACCGGGAGTAAAATCAAAGTGATATCGCAGGTGGCACCAAATATGAAAAACGGTGATTATTTTGAGCAGATCAATGGGGCTATTGATAACGGTGCTGATATCTTACAAATTCAAGGTAACTGGTGTGATTGGCTAGTACGTGACCGGAAAACCGAGGTGATTGAAAAAATGATGAAGCATATCCGTGAACAGGGTATTACTGTTGGATTAGCAGCCCACAGTGTGGAATCGTTGATCAGGTGTGAAGAGTTGGGAATCATTCCGGATTATTACATGAAAACTATGCATCATGACAATTACTGGTCTGCACATCCGCGTGAAAACCGTGTTCCTTTTGAAGTGGACGGAAAGACTAACCTTGATCATAACAAATGGCACGACAACTGTTTCTGCCTCTTTCCGGAGAGAACAATAGATTTTGTTAACCGTACCAAGGTTCCTGTTATGGGTTTTAAGGTTCTTGCAGCGGGAGCGATTGAACCAGCCGATGGAATGCGCTGGGCTTTTGAGAATGGAGCAGATTTTGTTTGTGTTGGAATGTTTGATTTTCAGATTGTTAATAATGTAAATATAGCTTTTGATATCCTTAAGAATTTGCCAAATCGTAAACGCGAATGGTTTGGATAGAGGGATATTTAAATTTGAATAATTAAACATCTAATGTTTACATTCAGAGATATTTAACCATTGTAGAGACAAGGCACTGCCTTGTCTCTACAATAATTGGAATTATTGACTATTCAAATCACGATTGCGCATAAATTGCAGCAAACACCATGGCAAATGCTTCGAGTTTTGTCTTCCCGAATACTTCCGGACGGTTTGCATTATAATCTGATGCCATCTCTCCGCTGCGCATTGCTGCTCCCATTTCAGCATAATTTTGGGCAATCTCTTCAGGTAGTCCTGCCTGGATCATTCCGCCAATTGTATCTTCATCCTTGAAATTAATCCAGGGAAGTTCAGGTTTTCCAATAGCTTTCCCAAGAATAGCCGCGATTTCATCTGTTGTTTTTTCGTCGCTGGTAATGTAGCGAATACTTTTTCCTGTGAACGACAGTGCAAGTAGCTCTTCTGCTGCGGCTTCCGCTATATCGTCGGTATGAACGATTACAAGTTTAGTCCCTTCCCCATAGTTTCCTCCGATGATTCCCATGTGTTTGATCATCCCAATATTAGCCAGAAAGTTGGGATAAAAAAATCCGGGACGCAGGTGTTTTACATTTACACTTTCGAGATTATTAAGCGCTTTTTCAACATAGAATAACCCGCTAACCGGACCGCAGCCCTCTGGCATATGAGCACCGATACTACTAAGGTTAACGACATTCCTTACACCAGCTCCCTGTATCGCAGCGGCGTAATTTTCACCTATCGTTGCGATGTACTTTTTCCAGTTCCCTGACCCAAAATTTGGTGGAACCATCGTATAAACTGCATCAGCCCCGGTGAAAGTAGCTGTCAAAAATGCTATATCTTCAACAGAACCAATTGCAGCTTTAGCTCCTATGGCCTCAATTTGTGACACCTTATCTGCTTTGCTACTAATAATTGTGACAGAGTGACCGGCAGAAATCAAACGTTCAGCAAGTGGCTTGCTGATATTTCCCAATGAACCTGTTAAAACGTAATGCATAGTTTTAAAAATTATATGTTTTAACATAGAACAATGGAGGGATATAAAAGTTCAAACGGAACCGGAGTTAGCTTTTAATAGTAGTGAATGTGCCATTGCAAAATTTCCTATATTTCGAAAAAATATCAACTAAAGGACGATGGACATTTTAAACATAGCAATATTGGGCTGTGGAACGGTTGGGGGAGGTGTGGCCCAGATTATTACAGAAATAAATCAAGACCTTTCGATCAGAGCCAAAACAAAAATTGTACTCAGGAAAATTGTTGAGCTTTCTCCTTGTACCGCTTCTGAACGGTTTAATCTTCCTTTGGATTTATTTTGTGGCGGTGGGAAGGAACTTACCGGTGCTGAAGCCAATCAGTATATTCAGGAGATTATTTCTTCGCGGGAGATTGATTTGGTCGTAGAAACGATTGGTGGCAAGAGCGACTTTGTTTATAATCTCTGTCTTGACATACTAAATTCGGGAAAACACCTGGTAACTGCCAACAAAGCCCTTTTGGCTGAGCGGGGAAAAACAATTTTTGAAACTGCTGAAGCAAAGAATGTAAAAATTGGTTTTGAGGCAGCTGTTTGCGGTGCCATACCTATTATTAAAACTATTCAGGAAAGCTTTACCGGAGATAAGGTACTTTCTGTATCCGGGATTATGAACGGGACCAGCAATTATATCCTGACTCAAATGCAGGATGAGAAGCTTGAGTTTGCTGAGGCACTTAAACTGGCACAGGAAAACGGTTACGCTGAAGCTGACCCATTGCTTGATATCAACGGAGGTGATGCAGGCCATAAATTAATACTGCTTATCAAACTGGCATATGGTATAGATGTTTCGAAAGATGACCTCTCGATCTCAGGAATTGAAAATATTACCAAGGAAGATATCGATTTTGCAAGCGAAATAGACGCGAAGATAAAGCTGATTTGCTATGCCAAAAAGATTAATGGAAGTATTTATGCCACTGTTCGGCCCATGCTGGTAAAAAACAGTAATTTTCTTTCTGATGTCAGCGGTGCTACCAATGCCGTGCGTATCAACAACAAATATTCAGGAGTACATTTTTTGGTAGGAAAGGGTGCAGGATCAACTGAAACGGCCATGTCAATTGTTTCTGATATTGTTTTTATTGCACGATATGGTGACAAAATCCAAAACATTCCGGCAAAACAGGAGCGTAACCTGGCCGAATCACATAAGTTTGTGTTTCCATACCTTATTACTTTCCAAACAGGGAATATTCCAGGGACAACCGGTTTTATTACGACAGCGATAGGGAACCAGGAAATAAATATTGAAACCGTAAGTCATAATCGCCACAAAGGGGAGAAGGCGATGTTTTCGGTGGCCACCATGCCATGCACACTTGGGCAGATTGAAAATGCCATTCGCGAAATAAGAAATGAAAAACCCGGAATGTTATTAAGTGAACCGAAGATTATGCCTATATTATATTGATAATTATACTATTGCATATTGAAATCCACTTCTTTGGAGAAAGATTTATTTGAATTAAGTATTCGGAATATATTAATCACGTAAATTTAATCGTCCTATTCGATAGAATTTCTCCTAAAGCGAGCTTTTTTTAATCACTTTTGAATTTAATTCGGCCTTTAGTTTTCTTTTTCTTTCGGTTGAATATTGCGTCAGTCTGATATTGAATTTATTCTTTTCTTTAGCAGCTTTTAAATATAGTGTAAAATACCGTAGAGCTAACGGCTGACTGTCAGCTATTTTATCGTATATAGTGGCAATTTCAAACAATATACTGCATTGGGATGTGTCTTCCTCGTATGCTTTCTTTAAAGAGGCGATTGCTTTCGGATAATCTTCTTTCAGGTTATAGACAATTCCGAGATGATGGTATATATCGGTTACAAAATCAGGTATTGTGACCTTAGCAGCAGTATTCAGGTATTCGATGCTTTTTTTGAAGTTTCCTGCATCCTCATAACACATCCCAATATAGAAATAGACCACCGGGTCATCAGGTTTAAGAAGCATGCTTTTCTCAAGAAGGCGGCGTCCTTTCTCACTTTTCTTTTCAAGGAAATAACAAATTCCAAGATTTTTAAGCACTTCAGGCGCAGAGTCTACTTTAGCTAAGTACATTTCGTATGGTATTATTGCCTTTGCATATTCTTTAAGGTGAAGATGGAAATCTCCCGATTTGATCAATAGTTGAGGTTCTTCAGGTAACTTGTTAAGCCCTTTTTCAAGGGTTTCAATGACCAGAGTGTCCCGATTTTCAGTTTGATATACCGAAGCGAGGTTCGTATAATTTGCGGGGTCGAACGGGTTTAATGAAATTACTTTGTTATAAAGTTTTACTGAGAGATCCTCGTGGCCTGTTCGTGCAGAACATAAGGCTAGCTGCTTATTAATTAGCAGATTAGTGCTATCCTGGTTATAAGCTTTTTGGAGAATTTCAAAAGGCTCTTTATAGATGCGTAAATTTAAATAACCCCGGACAAGTTTTATGATATTGGCTACATTGGAGGTATCTTTCCTGTAGAGTGACTTAAGGTAAACCAGAGTCTTTTTTTGATTTCCCAGACTTGCATTTGCCTCGGCAATCTCACTTAATACTGTAGGGTTAAGTGAATCAAGAAGATATGCTTTTTCAAGATTTGTTACAGCGCCATTGAAATCAAATCGCTTTTGCAGTATAACTCCTCTTTTCAGATAAAGTTCGGGTTGAGAATCATTTTCAATCAGCTTTTGGTCAATGATTAGTAATGCTTTATCGAATTCATTGTTCTGAATCAGATGGTCGATATCCTGTGCGTGAAGAATACCCGAAGCCATCACGAAAAGAATAAGAATCAGATTTTTAATCATGGCGAAATCTTAATTCACTATATAGCAATTAAAGTTACAATTTTATATGATCCATAATTTGCAATTCCTTCAATATCTTTAAGCTTGTTATGTAATTCCTATTTATCTTTACCTTTTGGAATCTTAAATCGACCATTATGTGTTTAAAACTACAATTAATCATTTGTTTATCGGTTTGTCTCCTCACGGTTACAAATCTTTCGGCTCAGGGACCTTTTAAAGCGACCTGGGAATCGCTTGATACCCATAAAATGCCTGCCTGGTATGATGATGCAAAAATCGGACTCAGCATGCACTGGGGTGTATATTCTGTTCCTGCCTGGGCCCCGCGTGAGAAGGGTCTTTCATATGCTGAATGGTATGGGAACCGGATGCACGAAAAGGGGAGTCCTGCAATCGATTACCATCGTGATAACTATGGGCCGAATTTCACTTACGATGATTTTATCCCAAAATGGAAGGCTGAAAATTATAATCCGACAGAATGGGCAAAGTTTGCTAAGAATATGGGAGCGAATTATATGTTCATCACCTCCAAGCATCATGACGGATTCTGCTTATGGCCTTCGAAATACACTGACCGTAATGCGATGAAGATGGGTCCCCATAAGGATCTGCTTGGACAGTTTGTAGAGGCGGGGCGTAAGGAGAATCTAAAAGTGGGATTTTATTATTCGCTTTACGAATGGTATAATCCGCTTTATACAGGAAAGGAGATTCCATATGCCGGTTTAAAGAAGGTAAAGAACTATGTTGACGATTTCATGATTCTGCAGATTAAGGAACTTATTGATTTGTATCACCCAGATTTTATGTATTTTGACGGTGAATGGGACCACCCGGAATCGTTCTGGAAAATGAAGGAAGTGGTTGCATGGTATTACAATGAAGCGGCGAAAAGAAACCAGGAAGTTTTCGTGAATGACCGGTTTGGCAAAGAAGAGCGGGGTAAACATGGCGATCTCTACAATGTTGAATACGATGGCGAGAAGGGTAGTGAAGGTTTGCTTTCGCACAAGTGGTCATACTGGCAGGGTATTGCCAAGACATTTGGTTATAACCAGGATACCGATCCTCAAGATTGTCTTTCGCCAAAGCAGTTTATTGATAAGGTGATCAAAGGTGTGAGCCATAACGGGAATTTCGATATCAATGTAGGGCCGACTGCAGCAGGTATAATCCCTGAATATGAGCAATATCCTCTTTTGAAACTTGGGGAGTGGCTCAAAACCAATGGTGAGGCGATCTATGGTACCCGCTACTGGAAGGATAAACAGGAAGAGGGCGATGCCTGCTTCACCGCTAAAGGGGACAATGTTTATGCAATCTTTTTAAAATGGCAGGGAGAGGAATTCAAACTCAAATCGGTAAAACCTGTTGAGGGTTCAAAAGTCACAATGCTGGGTGTTCCAGGGGAACTCAAATGGAAATGGGATGCCACAAACGGTTTGAGAATTACCTATCCACGTCAGAAAGCGCGTCCAACATCATGCAGTTATGCATGGGCGTTTAAGATTAAGGTGAAATAAGTTTTAAATAAGCTTGCCGATAATCGACCAGTGATGTTTCTTTTGTTGTAAACTGGGAAAAAAGTGCAGTGAAAGGTGGAATTATGTAAAAGCCCTGATCTTTCATCCGAATGTTGGGAGAAGGGTGATCTAAGTTGATGGATGAGGAAAAAGTGGACGATACCATTTCCTCACCTGCTATAATTTAATTAAACGATGCATTTAAGAGTCCCTTTAAAAGAGTTGAACTCTCGTATTGAGCGGTTCAGGAAACAAATGGATAATGATAACCCTGCCTGGGAGATCACCACGGTATTTAGCAAGATTAATCTTTACTATTTTACTGGAACTATGCAGGAAGGGGTATTATTTATTCCCCGGCAGAATGAGGCCGTTTTTTGGGTTCGCAGAAGCTATGAACGGGCTGCTGAAGAATCACTTTTTCCTGTGATTAAACCAATGGAAAGCTATCGTGATGCCGCAGTTACAATGAAAAATCTTCCGGATACTGTATACCTTGAGAAGGAGATTGTTCCGATTGGGATGCTTCAGCGGTTTCAAAAATACTTCCCATTTACTGTAATTGAAGCTGCAGATCCTCAGATAAGTAAAGTAAGATCGATAAAAAGTGGTTATGAGTTGGCCTTAATGGAGCAGTCAGGTAAGATTCATCAGCGGGTCACTGAAGAGCTTGTACCTGGTCTTTTGAGAGAGGGAATGAGTGAACTTGAGTTCTTCACCGATCTTTATTCCGTACTTATACATGAGGGACACCATGGTGTGGCCCGCTTTGGCATGTTCGATACGGAGTCTATTCTGGGTCAGATTGCTTTTGGGGAAAGCTCCATTTATCCCACTTCGTTCAATGGCCCCGGTGGTAATTATGGGATTAGTCCGGCTGTTCCGATACATGGAAGCCGAAATCGTAAACTCCGAAAAGGGGACCTGGTTTTTGTTGATATTGGCTGCGGTGTTGAAGGGTATCACACCGACAAAACGATGACTTATATGTTTGGTGAATCGCTTAATGATGAGGCAATTAAAATTCATTTGCAGTGTGTCGAGATTCAGAATAATGTTGCCGCGATGTTGAAGCCAGGTTCAATTCCTTCGGTTATTTACAATGAAATTCTGGGTGTTCTGGACCAAGGTTTTCTTGAAAATTTTATGGGTTTTGGTTCTCGTAAGGTGAAATTTCTTGGTCATGGGATAGGGTTAACCATCGATGAAATGCCAGTTATCGCTAACGGTTTTGATGAGCCGATTCAGGAAGGGATGGTTTTTGCTGTTGAGCCAAAGAAAGGGATCCCCCATGTCGGGATGGTTGGGATTGAGAATACATTCATTGTTACGCCAAGTGGGGGAAGAAATATTACTGGGGACCATCCCGGCTTGATAAAGGTGTATTAGAAGGGTGTCGCGATTTCAAATCGAGGTTAACATACTTCCGGCGATTGAAAATCGCCTCATCCGTATATCCCTGTCAGGGTTTCGAATCCTGACAGGGATATTTTATTATTTCTTCTTCTTTGTCAGAAAATAGGCTGCTGCTCCAAGTACAACGACTGCACCACCTATTAGTACGTAGGTTGATGTGCAACAACCTTTTGAAGTTTCCTCTTCAGCAGCTGCATTGTAGAACACCGGTTTTGCTGCCTTATCTGCATTGACTGAATCTTTTTTTGCTGCAGGCTGTGTCTGTGAGAATGCTACACCAAGACTGCTCAGGAGTAATAATCCTGCCATTGAGAACATTAGAATTGCTTTTTTCATACCTTCATTATTAAAATTTACTATTTATATGTATTTGCCAGTTCATCATATTTTTTGGCAATTTCAGGATCACTCTTCCGATAGGAATCTGCCATCGAAACAATTGCCGGTTTATAACCAGGATTAAGGGTTAAGCAAGACTTCAATAAACCTCTCGCTCTTACAACATCTGTGTCCATTAATAACTTGGCTAGTCCAACATATGCCTCAAAATATTTCCTGTCGCAACCGATCACGGTTTTATAGTAAGCTATGGCTTCTGCAACATTATTTTGTGAAACTGCAATGTTACCCAAATACATCAATACAGGTTCATAGCCGGGATTGATTTTCAGGGACGATTGGAGCACTATTTTTGCACTGTCAGTTTTGCCTTCCCTTATCAAAGCAGTGGCAAAATTATAAAAGATTAATTCATCCTGTGCATTTATTTTAAGGGCATTGGCAAAAAATCGTGATGCACTTGATGAATCACCACTTAATAATGCCCGATATCCCTGATGATCGAATTTTGACTCCCTTTTAAGAACAGCACAAACCGGCACCTGATCTGCATAAATCACATGAATAGCATTCTTTGGTGGCCAGATCTTATTTTGTAGTTGAGTTGCAGAAATATAACTATTCGCCACAATCATATAGTCCCAGTCACATTGGCTTCTGTTATCATATTGGCAATAGAAACTTTTAATATTGGGTTGATTTCGAAAGTACCAGTTGACCGAAAAATTTGTGGCAATCCTTACAATTCCCTGCTGTTTCTTGGTTAGGAGGTACTTATTCAGCCATTCTGACCCTTCCTGTATCGTGTGGTAATAATAATCCGTTTCATAATTCCCATATGCCCCTTTGAGGCCACCTACTAACTGATTATAATACAAGTAATAATAAGGATGGTTAAGAAGCATGAATTTAAGAGGATGCATTGCCAGTCCAATAGAAAACAGTAGTACGACTGCGGTTACAATTTTGGATTTTAAATAAATGATAAGGTAGTAAAAGCCGATTGCTGAGAGTAAAATAATTGAAGGATAAACAAACAGAAAATGGCGCCAGGATCCGTAGAGGTTTGATTTTTCAAAAATCACGAAAACAATGGGAAATGCGATTGTAAAGATTATGAAGGCATATTTCAATAAATTTTCCTTGTTAATGATCCTTTTCGCAAGAACGATAAAGGAGGCAATACCACCAAATACAATCAATGGAATGGTTATGGCCATATATTTTGGCAGGTAGTACCAAGGCATCAGATCGGACCACTCCGTATTTCCTTCGAATATCTGCCTGACTGTGGTGGGGAACTGTGACATTACCTGGTAGGATTTCCAGATATTATGAATCGGATCCCTTTGGGCGTAAGGCCACAGCAAAAGGCTCAGAAGAATTGCAGAAGCAGAAATCAGAAGGATCGAGAAAATTCTGTTTCTGATTGATTTAATATTAATTACATTGAATTTCTGATAATTATAAAAATAATAGAGTAAATAAACCAGAAATAGGTAACAGATCAGAATTAAGCCACCAGACCTGATACTAATCGAAAAAGCGATTGTTGTGGTTAACAGTATCGCATCTAAAATCCTGGATCTATGTTCGCTGAAGAAATATCGCAGCGTAAAGAAGATCGCAGTTATATAGCTTAAGGCAAAAGGGATATCTTTAAGGTTGTTTTGTGCATGGCCCAGGAAAGTGGGGGATAGTGCAAAAAGCAATAGGACCAGAATTCCTGCTCCCCATCCTGAGAGCCAGATTGCAAATATAGCTGTTAACAATATCGTTAGCCAACCGGCAACTGAACATGACAAATGGCGAAAGAGGAAGATATCGTCAATGCCAAACCACTTAATTATTATGGTTGTTATGTTATCAAATGATTGTCCGTAATATTTCAGATGGGTGTTTGGTGTATAAAGCGCTGTTGTGTCTTTTCCCAGAGAAGCAAAATAATTATAGACAGATACTGATTGATCGTAATGAAGATATTCGTCGCCGGAAATTCCTGCATCCCGGCCACCCTTGAGCATAAAGAGAAGCAGCAGTATGGCAATACTACAAAAAAGATATTTTAAACGGGTATTATTCATTAATATTTAGCTCATTAACTCATGACGAAAGTCTGTCTTCAGGAATTTAAATGATTCATAATTAAACCCGATTATTAATTTCTCCACAAATGGAACTTTATTTAATATCATTCCCATTGTAAAATTTCTTCACGAAATAGAGCGGTCTGTTTTGTGATTCCTTGTAAATCCGGTAGACATACTCTCCAACAACTCCAAGAGAGACCAGCTGGATTGATCCGAGGAAATAGATACTCAGCAGGGTGGAGGACCACCCAATAATTGCAAAACCAAACAGTTTGGCAATCAGCACATAAATGCCGGCACACATAAATACGATAGTTCCGACCAGTCCTAAAGTTAAGGTCATCCTGATCGGGAATCTTGAAAAGGAAAAGATGGCATCGGTGGCAAGAATAAAAAGTTTGGAGAGGCTCATCTTGGGTTCACCTTCGATCCGTTCTTCCCTGATATATTCAATATAACCTTGTTTGAATCCAATAAATGCTCTTAGCCCAGGAAGATAGCGTACCTTTTCTTTCATAGTCAACAATGCATCTACCGCCTCGCGTTTCATCAGTGAAAAATTTCCCGTATTTTCCATGTTTCGAATAACGGCAATGTTCTTAAACAGCAGGTGGAAAAGAAAAGTGTAGAAGTTCCTGCTGTTTTTCCCCTTTCGGCCACTCCTCTTTCCGCTTATAATTTCGAAATTCTCCTCCTTGATTTTCCGGTACATCTCCATAAATAGCTCCGGAGGATCCTGTAAATCGCCATCCATCATGCCTATGATTTCGCCTGTTGCATATTCAAGTCCTGCGGTAAAAGCAGCCTGGTGACCAAAATTTTTGGAAAGCGATAATACTTTAATACTAATGTACTTCTGTTGCCAGTTCAGCAGTTGTTGAAGAGTTCCATCTTCACTTCCATCATCCACAAATATGATCTCAAATTCTGTAACAAGTGCCTCCAGTGCTGAAACTGTACGATTCACGAGATCATCGATCAATCCTTCTTCATTGTAAACGGGAATAACGATTGAGAGCATAATCTAAAGGGTTACATTGTATAATGTGGAGACTAATCAGTTACAAATTTAATATAAATCAATAAGAGACAGTTTAAAATTAAGATAACCGGAATTTTATGCCATCAAAACACGAAGGCACCAATTTACGCCAAAATCTCAATTAATGATTTCTCTATGTTAATTATTAGTAATTTCTTTAATTATGGCTTCTTATTGTAAAGGTTGTCGTATTTCTTAATAATGGACAAGTGTTTGTCGTTTAGTGCATTGGCATGAAAGAAGGTAATCCCGATGGCTCCGTTGTCATGCGCCTGCCTGATGGCCTCCTCGAAATCGGCCATGTTATCGCCATAATCTCCAACGGCTACACCTGTAAAGAGCAATTGACCGGTTTTCAATTCGCGTACACCCTGTTTGGTTGCGAACCCGACCCAGAACATATTTCCCTGGTGATCGCCTTTATAGGCCATAGGAAAGAAAAGGTCCAGGCTCCAGTGGCTCCAGTCCTGACGAACATAATCTCTCGCGAGTTCGGGGAAAGGGAAGACGGCGGCAGAGGCTTTTGTTCCCTCTTCGTGACAAATGCTAATGCACTCTTCAACGAGTGAAGTAATCTTGTCCATCCGGAATTGTTTCCATGCGGGGTTCTCCTCCTTGTCTGGTAAATCCATCGGATCCAATCCGAACTTCTCTTTGAATTCCTTTCTTGCAAGAGGGTGATAATCAAAGTCAAATTCGGGGTATACCCTATCCTGGACAAGGGTTTTTCCGTTAAGCTTGTATTTCTTCTGTAAATCGGCCCCCAGAACCACATCCACGTAGCGGATATAATCGAAATGGACTGATGCAAGCCCTTTTATTTTTGCAATTTCCCTAACTCCTTTTTTCACATATTCCCGTGCACCCGGAGAGAAAGGACTAAGAAAACTGTAATAACCGACATACGGGTGATAATCGCGGCAGGTCTGGCCAAGGCTGTTAACTGAGTACCAATCGGGGTGTTCGCGGCATTCAGGTGCGCCACCGACATTCATCATCCAATGCCAGGCATGGACCCTTACACCCACCGGTGTTCCAATCCTGATTAACTCTTTCAGCTGCTCAACGCCACCTCCGGGCAGGATATCGGTGATTCCTGCATTAGCCAGTTTCGCCATCCACGCAACTTTGGAGGCCTCGGTTCCTGCACCCGGATCTCCCCAGGTCGCGAAGTAGAATTTCTTGTCTTTATAACTATGATCAAGGACCTTTTCCGGGGTCTTAGCACCCAGTTGTTGAGATACAAAAAGGGCAATGATGAAAGTAATTGAATTTCTGGTTATCATTTGTATATGTTTAAAATGAAATGAATACAACATAAGAAGTTTATAATTACTCTGTTCAGACCCCTCTAAATCTCCCCCAAGGTGAGACTTCAGATTCGTGCTTTGATTACAATATTCATTCTAAGCCGACTCTGCCATAGTTTTGAACAGGAAAGCCTGTGGAGTTCGTTAATCATCATATTCCTTTCAAATCAGCTAAACAAGTAGATCTTTATAAATTGATGCCCAGGGTTCTCTCATTTTCCGGTGGAGCATTCCATTTGCCGCTTCGTTATTTATAAATTGTTCAGTAATCGGATCCCAGTCGAGGTCCTGTTGCAGCTTCATTGCTATATTTCCCAGATGTGACATCGTAATTGAACGGTGCCCGATCTCAGCAGGTGCAATGGTCTCCTTACGTGAATAGACACAATCAATGAAGTTACGGAAATGGTCATCACTTTTGTAGAGATGAATTTCGGAAGGGGAAATGACGGTCTCTTTCAGACTCTCGGGGAATACCTGGTGATTTCCGCGGTTAGCCCTGGCCCATCCTTCGGTGCCGCGAAATGTAACTCCGCCTGGTACTTTATTCGAAATAATAAGTTTAACACCGCTGGCATAGAGACATTCGAAGTAATATTCTGTGGCAGTGTTCCAGATAGGATGTACGGCCCATTCGGCTTTTGCGTTTTGAATCTTGACCGGCCCAGTATGTTCAGTATCCATTCCCCACTGGGCGATATCGGGATGATGCCCGCCCCAGTCGGTTACCTGGCCACCGGAATAATCGAGAACCCATCTGAAATTGACATGAGTACGGGCAGGGCAATATGGGGCATCGGGTGCCGGACCAAGCCAGGTGTTGTAATCGAATCCTGCGGGAACTGGAATTGTATTGGTTAGATGGCCTGTTTTTCCATAGTCGGGTGTTCCGGAAGGGAGACCACATTCAACAGTAAGTAGTTTGCCGATTCTTCCGTTACGGACCAATTCGCAAACGCGGCGGAAGTTTTCATCGGAGCGTTGCTGGCTACCGGTCTGAAAAACAGTCCCATATTTCTTAACCGAATTAGCCATTGCTCTACCTTCGGGAATTGTAAGTGCAAGAGGTTTCTGGCAGTAAATATCTTTTCCGGCTTTTGCAGCCATCAACACCGGTATTGAATGCCAATGGTCAGGCACAACAACCTCGACAGCATCGACATCTTTCCTGGCAATCACTTCCCTGAAATCCTCAAATCCTCTGCATCCTTTATATTTTTTCCCAAGTAACTGAGAATAATATCCGTCAACCAGGTTAATTCCAATTTCCCTTCCTCCAATTTTCCCATTCCAATAGCCGATACTTTGTTTGTTAACATCACAAATCCCGGTGATCTGAACCCGTTTATCGGTTAAGAAATCGTTGATATCATTCATTGCCTGGTTACCGGAACCGATAATCATCAGATTGACCCTGTCGGAGGGGGCGATGTGTCCGTTTTTCCCGCGGGCACAGGCTGAAATAATTGTAGGTACAAAAATGGTTCCTGCCCCAATTGTGGAGGTAAGTTTAATAAAATCCCGTCTGTTAAGGTTGGCCATTGTATTGGATTTTGGAACGATAAGATCTATTTTGCAGGCTGCAACCTTGCCAGGGCATACTCGGCAACATCCTTTAGCTTATCGTTTTTGGCAAGTTCTTTGATGACTGGAATGCTTAAATCTGAACCCATCCAGCTGATTTCGCGAAGAAGTAATTTTTTCCCGTCATCAGTTGCGTCGGCACTTTCAAGCACTTTGATCATATCTTTTTCAAATTGCTGATATTCTGCAGCAGTTTTAGCTTCATGGCGAATACGGCTTTGCAGATCTGAGAAATACTTGGTGCTTTTAGTTATATCGTACTGGGCAATTTTTGCAAGATCGCCTTCCAGAGTCAGCTCTTTAAAGTCAGTCCTTAATGATGAACCTGTCATGGTTGGGAAATCATATGGTACTTTCTGGGTTACTTTACCGGAAGCTGCCCATTCGGCACCGCGCTGTAAGGTGGTAATGAAGCCAACACATTCCAGTGCAGGACCCCCATTTTCATCAGCATGACCCAAAGCAGTGTGGAAGATTCTCCCTTTTCCATAGGTGATGGTCATAAGCAATGGTTCGTCGCGCCCTGTCCCGCCTTTGGAGGTATCAGAGTAGGCGGTAGCCAGGATCTCCATATTTTTACCCGGTCCGCGTAGTTGTGCATAGAGTTCATCCGCGCCATGTATCCAACGCTTTGGTAATCCTTTGGTTATCGGATGTTCGGTGTTACGGGTATTGATTTCAAATTCATGCCTTTTCCCATGGTTGCCACCCCTGCCTGCGGAGGAATCGACAATCAATGAATCATGTCTGAAATAGAAGTAAGGCCCGTCTTTTTCTGTGCGGTTACCCCATCCTCCCAGACCGATCATCAGGTTAAACTCTTTCCAATCGGGGAAGGTATTATCCCCTGCATGGTAGATTACGACACCACCGCCATTGTTGACATAATCAACAAAAGCTGTTTTTGTTTTGTCTGACCAGGAATCACCGTTATAGTCAATAACAACCACATTATATTTCGAGAAATCGGGGTTAAAACTATTCATATCACCCCCTTTTTCAGGCGATTTTGCTATTTCAGCTGTGAAAAGGCCAGTTTGTTCAAGCACTTGCTGCAGAATCGGAGAACTGGTTTTCCAGTTATGGTTATTTTGCCCGGTGACTATTAAAGCTTTAAATGTGGTCTCCTTTTGGCACGCATTAAAAATGGTTAATAATCCTGCGAAAATCAGTACAATCAGATATTGTTTCTTCATTTGAGTTTTAGATTAAATTGTGGGTAAGCTCCAGGGTTTGCGATATGGTCGGCTCAGCAGGCGACTTGCGACCGGATTTCCGACGATCTCCTCCTTTACAGGATCCCATTGAATTTTCTGTCCCGTTGTCATAGCGATTTCACCGAGCAGGGCTACAGAAATGGCACGATAGGCAACCTCAATTGGTGCTATTGCTTCCTTACGGGAGCGGACGCAATCGATAAAGTTCTGCCAATGATTTAAACTCTTATAAATCTGTATCTCGTTAGGGCCAATGACTTCCTGAAGAATTTTGGGATCCGAAGCCTCAATTCTGCCTCTGTCGACATTGATCCAACCCTTTTCACCATACCAGGTTGCGCCGCCTCCATGCACCAACCGTGCGCTGTTGGCCACTCTCATATTTATTCCGTTGGCATATTTGCAAAGGAAATCATATTCAACAGGGACGTTGAAGATACCGTCTCTTGGATAAACACCTTCACCTGAAATTTCAATTGGACCAGTCCTCTCAAGTTCAGCACCCCAATTGGCAATATCAATATGGTGACCAGCCCAGTCTGTAAGTTGTCCGCCTGAGTAATCGAGGATCCAGCGCCAGTCCCAATGGCTTACGCCTCGGTATGGAACTTTAAGTGCAGGTCCGAGCCACATCTCCCAGTTGAGTTCTGCAGGTACCTCTTTGACCGGAGGTGTTCCGATTCCTTTATTCCCATTGGGTAGTCCAACTTCGATATATTTTATTTTTCCGATTCTGCCATTTCTGACAAGCTCTACTGCGTGATGGAAATTTGCCTGCGACCGTTGCCAGCTTCCTGTTTGCCAGATGATCTTGTTCTTTTGAACTGCATTTACGATGGTCTGACCATCTTTTATGGTTCGGCAAATTGGTTTTTCGCCATAAACATCTAATTTCTTGTTTGCGGCAGCGGTATAAATAAGCCCGTGCCAGTGGTCGGGTAATGCGATTGATACGGCATCCAACTTTTCTTTTTCAAGAAATTCGCGATAATCACTATAGATTTTGCAATCATTGTTATTATTGGCCTTGTCAGCCATCCCTTTTGCGTTGGTAGCATGTTTGGCATCAACATCGCAAACGGCGATATACTGAACCTGATTTTTGAGTTCCAGAAAATCCCTCATATTGCTGGTTCCCTGTGAACCGACTCCAATTCCCCCCATTACAATCCTGTCACTCGGCGGAAGTTTACCCCCCATTCCCAAAGCAGTTGAAGGTATAATCTGTGGGAGGATCAATGCACCTGTTGCTACGGTGGCTGATCGTTTCAGAAAGTCCCTTCTGGTAGATTTGTCTAACATTTTTGTTAATTTAAGTTGTTATAAAGGATTTGATATTTAAATATGCGGTGGTGTGCCCGGGATAGGTGTCTCGAAGAGCATGTCTACCGGGCCAAATTCAATTTTTTTCGGCCCAAGGTCCATATCTGATTTCATGATAGCATCCCAGGTGATTATCTGGCCTGTGTAGGCGGCGGTTCGCCCCATTATTGCTGTTAATGTTGAGATTGCAGTCCTTTCGGCTTCATTCACATAATTTCCCGTTCGGATTGCATGAACCAGATGCATGTGCTCCTGAATGTATGGAGAAATTTTTATTGTGTTCATCGTATTACCGTTTTCGTCCTTTGGATAATCAAACTTCCATTTGACACTTCCGTCAAGGTTCCAGATTGTATTGATACAATTGGTATAACCTTCTGTTCCATTGATTAATTCTCCGGTTCCATTGGCGCAGCTATCTAACTCACGGCACATGCTGTGAGAACTTACCCCGTTGCCATAATCGAAGTCTATGCTGAAAAAGTCGTATTGATCACCGGTAACCCTGCGTGCCCGACCACCATAACCGATCGCTTTTTCGGGGTTTTTACCCATGAACCAGTTTATAACATCAATATTATGAACATGTGTATCAAGAATATGATCACCGCAAAGCCAGCAGAAGTTATTCCAGTTCCGGATCATATATTCCATATCGTTCCACCCCTCCTCACGGGTTCGAAACCAGACATGTTCCTGGTTCCAGAACGCTTTGGCGGAAGTTAATTTTCCGATAGCGCCGTTTGCAACCTGTTTGTAGGTTTCGATATAATCTTCCTGGTGACGTCGTTGTGTTCCGGTTACCACACAAAGTCCCAGCGCTTCTGCTTTTTTTGCAGTGGCTATCATCAAACGGGCACCGACCGGGTCGACGCACACCGGTTTTTCCAGAAAACAATGTTTTTTATTCGTAACAGCCTCCAGGAAATGTTCCGGACGGAACTGAGGGGGAGTTGCACAGATAACAACATCAATTTCAGGCATTGCCATTAATTTTTTGTAGGCATCAAAACCGACAAAGCAGTTTTCGGCGGGAATAGGGAGTTCGAACGATTCAAATCTTTTACGGCAATTGTCAATCTTATCCTGGAAAACATCAGCAAGGGCAATAATCTCCAGATCGGGACCGGCACTGATAAAATTAATTGCTGCTCCGGTTCCACGGTTCCCAGCACCAACAAGACCTGCGCGTAGTTTTCTCCCTTTTGGAGCCCCTTTAAGAATTGGGGGAAGCCCCAAGGCTTTATTGTCTAATTTTTTCGAACATGATGTAAGGAGTGCGCTGGTACCAGCGACCCCTATTCCTGCTAAAACACTTGCTCCCAGGAATTTCCTCCTATTGATATTTTTTGAATTGTTTTCCATGCTATTCTTCATTTTTCATTTTTCATTCCTTCATTTAATACTATCCGCCTCGCACACAACCCTGAATCCGTTGTCAATGCAATCGGAGTACCACCAGATACTCTTTGGCATCTGTGGGTCGGTTACCAGCCATGCCTCGTTTTTTGTGAAATCCCGGGCGGCGCTTCTTACATCTTTCGCATCGCTTTTAAACGATCCGCCTCTGATCACATGTCCCTGACCAGTTTCAGGCCCTTTAGGGTTGACAACCAATTCTGCTCCTGTTTTGTATGCATCCGGCCTGTAAAAGTCGGAACAGAACTCCGCGATATTCCCGGCCATGTTTTTTAAACCAAAAGGGTTTTCTTTGACTGAACCAGGGTCCTGAGTTTTTGAAGAACTGTTAACCATATAAACGATATGGGAACTAATATTCGTTGTATCAGGACCAAAAATCTTCCTGAAGATCCCTTTTGATGTGAATTTTTTTGGATCGCCATCAAAGAAATAGGGAGTTGTCGTGTTTCCGCGACATGCATATTCCCATTCAGCTTCGGTAGGAAGGCGGTATTTTTTCCCGGTGACTTTGGATAGCCATTCGCAATAAGTATTTGCTGCACGCCACGACATAGTAATCGCGGGTCTCGTACCTTTTCCCCATCCCTGGTCCGGAGCTCCCCAGGGTGGAGTAGGACCTGTAATGGCATCTACATTCTTATTTACATGAACCTGACCTTCAGTTCTTCCCTGAGAGGCAGTTGCCTGGAAGAAAGCAAGGTATTCATTCCATGAGACTTCAATTTTCCCCATCCAGAATTTCGAAACTTTCACCTTATGTACCGGGCCTTCATCTGGTTTCCGTAATGGCTCATTATCTGGACTCCCCATGTTAAAAGTTCCTTCAGGTATAGCCACCATATCAAATGCAACAGTCGTCCCGGGGATTTTTTCTGTGAAGTTTTCAAATTTCTCAACCTTTGTGGCAGCAGCAAATTTCACCTGGCTTGCCGCGGCATCAACCCCGAAATTGGTATCGTGCTCGTGTTTTGCATTTTTGTCGAAGTGACCCACATTGAGATGGCAGTTGATGCAATTGGGTTTTGGATCTTCTTTAGCGTTGATGTAAGCGAGGTGGGCATTGCTACCGTTAACCGATAAAGTTACAGGGAAAAGGTTTGAGTGGCATTTGATGCATGATTTTTCATAAGTAAAACCTTTGGCGTTTTCGAGTATTTTCTTCGACTCCCAGTTTATTTTGGAACTATCCTTAAACAGGTAGCCGTAAACATCGATTGCGCCATGTTTGGCTTTGGCAAGCAGATAGCCTTCACCATGAGGAGGTAGGTGACATTCCACACATTTGACAGAAACCCCAGTCCTGTTATTGTGATGCGGGCCGAGTTTCCAACTTTGGTCGGCCCATGGGTGAACGTGGCACGACATACAATATTGATCAGTTGATGTGGAGTTGGAAACCTTATTGAAAATACCGATAATGACAAGGCACAGGAGAGCCCCGAAGGTCATTATCCAAATCCGGGCTTTGGATCCGTTGATCGCCCGAAGAACAAAATTCTTAATATTCATTTTTTATCAGGGTTCAATCAAAAAACGCAAGTCATTTTTACTGTTCTGTTGCGTTATGTATAATGTGTTTTATCTTCAATGAAACTTATCAGATTCAGACCCAATTACCCGAAATTAAAACGATATAGCAGGCAGTAAAAATCTGTTCTGATCCGTTCTGTAAACATAGTCGTTTTTTTATTTCTCCCGACACCCTGATTTCATGTTATATAACAGTAAAATTTGCTGGTCAGATCTAATGGGCAAGCAGCCAGTTTTCTGCTGCATCCATCTCAATTTCAAGGGGAACACTCAGTTTGACAGCATTTTCCATCTCCTTCTTAACGACCTTTTTTACAACATCAAGTTCCGTTTTTAACACATCAAAG
>CAIOOC010000353.1 GCA_903859795.1 uncultured Bacteroidia bacterium | reverse complement strand
ATGGAGCAAATGTATCAGGAAATGTGGCAAACTCTACGGTGGCTCTTGTGGTTTCCGGAGGTGCTCAGCCAAACATCACGAGCGTGGGTACTGTACTTACAGGAGCTTTTGTTTTTTTATAATCCATCTCTATTTTTGTGTTTTATTAATCTCTTCATCACTCAGATTCATCAACTTCTTTGTGTTGGCAAAGTAGCGGTCAGCATCTTTACGGTATTTACTTTCAGGAAACTCATCGGTAAAAGTAAAGTACTCATCCAATGCACTGTTTAACCGTTCACGTTTCTTTTCATCAACACTATTCTCACCCAGAAGATACTTTGCCTTTAGCAGGTAATACATAAGCTCTTCGCGGTATTTCGAATCAGGAAACTCTTTTATGCAATTCGACAGTGAGATTACGGCAGCCCTGTAATCCATAAGGTCGTAATATAATCTTCCGGACAAATAGGATTTGTATACCAGCTTCTCCCTAAGTTCGTCAATAAGTTTATTTGCCTCAGCTACTCTTGTACTCCCGGGAAAAATATTGATAAATAATTGCAACGCATCGATAGCATCCTGTGTCGTTTTCTGATCCAGTCTTGCAGTAGGAGAATCAAGGAAATAACAATATCCAATCAGGAATTGAGCCTCTTCATTAAACGAACTTCGCGGAAACTCTTTGAGCAGTTGCCTGAAATAGTGACTGGAGAGGACATAATCTTTTTGCCCGTAAAAACTCTTGGCCAGGTAATAGTATATTTGATCTGCGCGACTTGTACCGCGGTAAATATTGACCAGTTCCTGGTATAGCTGAGATGACTTGCCATATTCCTTATGATCATAATACTCTTTGGCTTTTTTCAGTTTAAACTCATAGTCAGTGCTTTTGACTATTTTCTGATAATCGCCACAAGAGAAAACCATGAAAAAACAGGCAACCCAAAGAATATTTTTAATTTTTCGAATCATTTTGCAAAGATACATTTTTTCATCAAATAGGGACATCATTTTTTTTGTAATCAATATTGCGATTAATTCGCGATAAATAGCGTGATTGACTGCATGTTATTACCATGACTAAAGTTCTTGTCAAAAGGTTGCGAAGATAAATAAGAATTGCGATAATCGCTGCAGGTTATTAAACGAGTAGCGCTTTAGTCCGTTATTTCTTTATCGTCAATATTCCGAGGTTTTCAAGTTTTTCGGAGAGTGCCAAACCATTGGGATTGCATCCCGGCTCACCTTCGGGTATCGGAATTCCAAGTTTACGGTAATGAGTTATCCAACCTGGAAGAAACTTACCGGTATGCGGGTCCTTAAACGTCATCGGATTAAGTTTAAAGATCGAGTCGGAAGCAAATATTCTGTAAATAAATTCGGAACAATAAAAACCCGGATCAGAGAGGCGGTAGCTGTATTTGTATTGTTGATTCAGAAAAGAGCGGGCCTTTAACAGCGCCGTCTTAACAGACTTTGTGTAATCGGATTTCAGACGATAGACAGTTAATCCGGCATGCAATTCTTTATATTCTGTGAGAACCTGCCCGATTTGTTCCCTGCAAACCCCTTTTTTTG
The DNA here is from genome assembly GCA_903859795.1 of uncultured Bacteroidia bacterium. Classification (GTDB taxonomy): domain Bacteria; phylum Bacteroidota; class Bacteroidia; order Bacteroidales; family Prolixibacteraceae; genus JAAFHB01. The sequence goes on along the minus strand of CAIOOC010000353.1, from coordinate 8,932 downwards.
GTGCAGCATGAAGAACCCATACAGTGTCATTATTTACTTCAACAATTCCGACATGATCAAAATGAGTCTCCTTCGCAGTTTGTGTTGCCTGATCAATTGCCTTTGATAGTTCAGTGGAGGTAGCATTAAAAAAAAGTAAATCACCAGAACGCAAAGGAATGTTCATTTGGTTGGATCGGGTTTGACAATTTACGTTAAATATGATTAATAAAACAGGAACTATTATACATGTTATAAATTTCATAATTAATTGTGTTAACAGCTCTGCCTTAAAATCATTAAAAACTATCGGTTTGCCTGGGCAAATTCCCTGCCGGCGTAGAGTGCCTTAAGATTCAGGTCAACCATCAGATCCCCCTTGCGTCCGAAAATTTCACGAATCCCCTTCTCAATGCTTTCCAGTGGAAGCTCGATAAAAGGCGTCGCTGCTCCAAGCATAACCATGTTTGACACTTTCGACTGCCCGATTTCACTGGCAATTGCTTCAGCATCAATAGCAACTGAATGTGGAAGATTTCTAATTTCTTCCATGATTAACTCAATTTGAGGATAGTTTACAATATTACGGAAAGGTGTTGTGTTTGTAATAACGTATCCCGAATTAGAGAGATAGGGCAGATATCTTAATGATTCCATCGGTTCAACCGAAAGGATCAGATCGGCCTTACCAAAAGGGATCAGGTCAGAGAAGATCGGGGTATCCGAAAGACGAAGGTATGACTGGACGGCACCGCCGCGTTGGCTCATTCCATGTGTCTCGGCCTGTTTGAGGTACAGGTTATTTTCAAGGGCGGCAAAACCCAAAACGGTGGCAATAGATAAAATTCCCTGACCACCGACTCCGGCCAAAACGATATCGCACTTCATTTATAAGGGATTATTGAAGATGATGTTCCTTGTTGAATTATTGGGCGCATAGTCCCGACTTTTGCTTTTTACTTTCGCTTGCTCGTCGTGCACTTTTCTGGATGCATTCCCTGCGCGGGATTATGACTGACACACCATTGTATGCAATTTCCTCTCTGATAAGGTTAACGAGTTTTTCATGATTTCTGGGTAATGCCTGAATAACATGGATATGCTCGGGATCTACCCCGGCTCCGGCACAGATCGATTCAATCCTGCCATTTGCGGATGAATCCTGTCCACCGGTCATCGAAGTTGATTCATTATCGCCAATCATGATCAGAATATTCGATTTCTCATACACCGCATCCAGCAATCCTGTTATTCCGGAATGGGTAAAAGTAGAGTCACCAATAACTGCCACGGCAGGAAATAGTCCGGCATCGGCTGCGCCTTTGGCCATTGTAACCGACGCACCCATATCGACACAGGTAAAACCGGAATGATAAGGGGGCAGAACTCCTAAGGTATAACAACCAATATCCGAAAATACATGACCATCACCATATTGGGCGGTAACTTCATCAAGCGCTGAGAACATGTCGTGATGACTGCACCCTTTGCAAAGAGCAGGTGGCCTGTTAGTCACCAATTCTGGAATTGCACTCCCTGATTCGCTTTTTAAATTTAAAGCTCTTGCGATAATGTCGGGATTAAGTTCCCCAGTTCGTGGGAGAGTACCGTCCAATTTCCCCAAAACAGGTTTGCCGTATCCAAAGAATCCTTTAAGCTGTTCTTCAACAATTGGATAGCCCTCTTCTATAATCACCATTTTATCGACCAGTTGTTCTAGCTTTTTAACCATTTTCGAAGGCAAAGGATAGTGCACTATTTTAAGGATAGGGTACGGACAGCCATCAGGAAAGTTCTCCATTAGGTAATTCATTGCAATTCCACAACAAACAATTCCCAGACTGTAATCTTTGCCATCAATAAAACTGTTGAACGGAGATACTTCGGAGGCGTATTCAAACTTACTCTGTTTATCGAGGAGAGTTTGATATCTTTTTCGTGCGAATGCCGGCAAAAGGATAAATTGAAGCGGATCGGAGGGAAGAGACAATGCATTCTCGGTAATGGCACTTTCAACGGGGATTACCCCTGCACGCGAGTGGGCCAACCGGGTAGTAATCCGAAGAAGAACCGGCGTGCCAAGCTTCTCTGAAAGTTCAAAACCCGTCCGCGTCATGTCGTAAGCTTCCTGTTGATTGGAAGGTTCAAGAACCGGAATCATAGCAAACCTTCCGTAATATCGCGAATCCTGTTCATTTTGAGAAGAATGCATCGAAGGATCATCAGCAACAGCAATAATCAGCCCTCCGTTTATTCCTGTCATTGCTGAATTCATAAAGGGGTCCGCAGCAACATTGAGACCAACATGCTTCATGCAAACGATTGCTCTTTTCCCTGCATACGACATTCCAAGCGCTGACTCAAAAGCAGTTTTTTCATTTGCCGACCACTCACGGTGAATATTCCGTGAAATAGCGACCACATTTTCCTGAATATATTCTGTAATTTCTGTTGAAGGAGTGCCGGGATAAGCGTAAACACCTGAAATACCACCATCAATAGCACCTTGTCCGATTGCTTCTACCCCGAGCAAAAGTTTTTTTGTCATAAGACCTGCATTGGATTTTGGGAATGATAAATAATCGGTGAAAATAGTCGATTTTTATCAGATGGGGAGCAATCCTGCGGAGAAATCTCTGTTAAATAAATGCACTAAATTATAATCCGCCGTAATCCTGGACATTGTAATTTACAAAAGTGCTGGCAGGATTTTTACTATAGCCAATTCCGATTGTTGAGTATGTGGGATTTAACATAGTCAGCCGATGACCCAGGTCGGCAACACCGTTATCAATAATCATAATCAGTACAAAATGAATTGCGGCTGTCTTGGAGTCTAATGTAGGATCATACGAATCGCCTGTGGAGGCCGCAATATTTTCGCCAATTGAGCACCCCTGAAAGCCAAGCGTTATTGCACGTTTTAACGGAGTTCCGTTTAGATCGTGACCCATAAGATTCTTTTCAGCCAAAAAGAGTGCATAATTTGAAGCAGAGAGATTTAGAGTTTGATTAAATGAAAGGGCAGAACTGGGCGCTAGATTCCTCATATATAAGTAACTGCCATTATCAGCTGATTCATCATTTACCGATTTCAATCTCAATTCGGCATACCCTGCAGGATTAGTGCGCGCCAAATTAATCTCATCAAGCATATTTTGCTGAAAAGATGTGATAGCCTGAGGAATCGCAACAGCATTTTCATTGTCCAGAGAGGGTTTGCAACTAATAAGCATGACAATTAGAAGCATTATAATTGATGAAGAGATTGTTTTCATTGTATCCATTATTAATCTGTTAAAATTCTTGCCTGGTGTATAATCTTTGGATGACTCAAAAATACAACAATTTATTTACTTATGCAAGTAAAATGTAAATAAATAATTTACATTGTAAATATTTTCAATTTTAACCGATTGTAATCGGATACCAATAAGCAAAAAAATCTTCAAATAACTGTAAATATGTTATTTAGCATTTATACAGATGCGTATAAATATTTTCTCATTTAGCAATATAATTTCTGCAACTATGGCAGTCGGGTAGATTAGAATCCTGAAAGTGAAATAATTTTACACAAAAAACTGACATTTCCCGTTGGGAACACTGGTTTTAGTGTAATTGTTATTTGTCAGTCCAGTGTTTAGGTTTAGGCATTAATAAGGAAGAGTCAAAACTTGTTACTATGAACTTCCGGGTATTATAGCAATCTTTAATTCTTTTGGATACTTTTACTTCCTATTGCTTTCAACAGATAGTGAACATCAATGCGCAGATTTTTATTTTTATGTCTGATGGGGTGCTCCCTGCTTCCCGTTTGGGGACAGACCTTTCAAGGTGGTATTAAGGGGAAAGTTGTTGACCAGGATCTGCATCCGATCGAAATGATCAACATACTTATTAAAGGCACCACTGTGGGAACTATTTCAAACAGTAAGGGTGAATTTTTCATGCCTCAGGTCACCGGATCCTGGATTGATGTTGTATTTTCAGCCATTGGTTATCAAAAAGTAGAACGACGGATCACACTCCCCTGCAATGATCCTGTTTTGCAGATTATGAAGTTGGATCAAAAGGTTATTCAGGAGATAGTTATAGAAAAAAAGAGAGGTAACAATGATCTTCAGACAATTCAACCAAAATTAACCGAAAGGCTTCCAACAATTGGTGGAGGTGTGGAGACTTTAATCAAGACACTGCCGGGTGTGAGTAATAATAATGAACTAAGTTCTCAGTATTCGGTTCGGGGTGGAAATTTTGATGAAAATCTGGTCTATGTGAACGGGATAGAAATTATCCGTCCTTTTCTGGTAAAATCAGGAGAACAGGAGGGACTAAGTTTTATTAACAGCGAAATGGTCTCCACGATCGGCTTCTCCGCCGGTGGCTTTGATGCTTCCTACGGAGATAAAATGTCGTCTGTACTCGATATTACCTATCGTAAGCCGGAGCGGAGCAGTGCAGTGGCCGAAATAGGTGCATTGGGAGCCTCTGCTCTGCTTGAGGGTGCCAGTTCAAATGGGAAATTCACATATCTGGCAGGATTTCGTTACAAAAACACTGCCTATTTACTCGGAACCCTGGATAAAAAAGGGGAGTACAACCCCTCCTTTACAGATCTTCAAACTTACCTGAACTACCGGTTTAGTCGCTCTTTCTCTTTAGGATTTCTGGGTAATTATGCATCGAACACATTTCAATTTATCCCTAAAACCCAGCTCACCAGGTTTGGCACTCTCGCAAACCCACATCAGTTTCAGGTCTATTTTGATGGGAAAGAAAAAGATAGGTTCGAAAATTACCTTGAAGCGTTTTCTGCTGATTACACCCCAAATACAAAGTTGTCTTTAAAATTCCAGGGAAGTTATTTTTACTCCTACGAAAAGGAGTCACAGGACATTCTGGGAGAATACTATCTGAGTGATGTAAATGCACAACCAGACTCACAGACTTACCCGGATAGTTCATCTGTAACAGGTACTGGTTCCGACCTTGGACATGCACGCAATTTATTAACTGCCAATATCATATCCGTTGAACAACGTGGGTCATTCACAAGCGATTATCATCAGCTTCAATGGGGATTAAAGTACCAGCACGAAAATGTTCATGATTTTACAAATGAGTGGGAAATGCGTGATTCGGCTGGTTATTCGCTCCCTTACCGGAATAATGATATCACCCTGTATCATACGGCAACCGGGAATGTCAATGTCGTTTCGAATCGTTATTCAGGATTTTTAAAAGATAACTGGTTTAAAGAGCTGGATAACGGATTACTCGAGATTTCTGGCGGAGTAAGATTTCAGACGTGGGATTATAACAATCAGACAATAATAAGCCCCAGAATTTCTGCGAGCTGGAAAACAGGTAAAGGGAGAAACAAAATTTTCAGGGTTGCGTGGGGAATCTATGACCAAATGCCTTTCTTAAAAGAATTAATAGATCCGAATGCACAACTTGTAAAAGGTGTGCAGGCACAAAAGTCAATCCATTATGTGATCGGTTACGACAAAATAATCTCAACCTTTGAACGTCCAATCAGGTTCACTACTGAATTATGGTACAAGGCTCTCAGCCATTTGATTCCATACCAAATTGACAATTTAAAAATTCAATATCTCCCCGATCAGGTATCGCGGGGATACGCGGCAGGTGTCGATTTTAAAATCAAAGGGGAACTCCCGTCGGGTGCCCAATCATGGGCAAGTTTATCGTTGATGAAAACTGAAGAGGATATCATCGGAGATTACTATATTAAAAACAGCACTGCCTTGCCTGCAACAAAAATTTATCCCGGATATATTCCAAGGCCAACGGATCAAAGGTTCAATTTCAGTTTCTTTATACAAGACTATTTCCCGGGATATCCTTCGGTAAAAATGAGTATGACGATGTTTTACGGCAGCCGACTCCCCTTCGGACCTCCAAACGGCCAGCGCTATTTGGACACATTCCGAATGCCACCGTATCAAAGAGTGGATGCAGGCTTTTCTAAAACACTGATTGACAGAGAAAAAGGAAACATTGAGAATAAAAAAACCAGACGTATCAAAGAGGCCTGGATCGGATTTGATATTTTTAATCTCTTCGATATGAATAATACAATTTCTTATTACTGGGTCTCTGATATTCACAATCAAATGTATGCGGTTCCAAATTACCTTACCGGCCGGCGCCTGAACCTCAGATTTTCGATCCGGTTCTGATACCTAAGTCCAAATGCCATCAAAAATCATAGTTGAGTCAGTGGAAAAAATATATTTTTCGCCTTTTATTTTCTGATACATCTTAACTGATTAATTTATAATCCATGGAAACCAACGACTTTATCAAAAGAGAAAACCTTTATGGAGCACATAATTACCATCCATTGCCAGTTGTCCTTGAACGAGGTGAAGGCGTTTTTGTCTGGGATGTCGAAGGAAGACGCTACTTCGATTTTCTGGCAGCCTATTCTGCAGTAAATCAAGGACATTGTCACCCTAAGATTGTAAAAGCCCTTACCGATCAGGCAGGAAAACTGGCACTTACTTCAAGAGCCTTTTATAATAGTACACTTGGTGAGTGGGAAGAGCTTATGGCTCATCAGTTCGGTTATGACAAGATGCTGCCTATGAATTCTGGAGCCGAAGCTGACGAAACGGCTTTAAAACTGACTCGTAAATGGGGATACAAAGTCAAGGGAATTCCTAAAAATAAAGCGCGTATCATTGTCTGTAACGGAAATTTTCATGGGCGCACAATTACAATTGTTTCGATGTCGTCCGATCCGGACTCTTACAACGATTATGGACCATTTACACCCGGGTTTGTCAACATCCCCTATAACGATATTGAAGCGTTGGAAACAGAACTTATGGATCCTGATACCGCCGGCTTTTTGGTGGAACCTATACAGGCCGAGGCCGGAGTTTATGTTCCTGAGGATGGCTATTTGCACAAAGCAGCCGTTTTATGCAAAAAATACAACGTTCTTTTTGTTGCAGACGAAGTGCAGACCGGCCTTTGCAGAACAGGTAAAATGCTTGCATGTGATCATGAAAATGTTCGTCCTGATATTTTGGTGCTAGGAAAAGCAATATCGGGCGGGATGTTCCCAATTTCATGCGTACTGGCCGATGACGAGATTATGCTTACTATCAAACCAGGGGAACATGGCTCTACCTATGGAGGAAACCCGATAGCAGCAAAGGTTGCTATCGCAGCAATAGATGTACTTGTTGAAGAAAAACTGGCAGAAAATGCAACAAGGATCGGGCAATTATTCAGGGACGAAATGATGGCATTTGAATCGCCGCTTATCGCGGAGGTTCGAGGGAAAGGGCTGCTTAATGCCATTCAAATCAATCCTTTCGAAGGGAAAAAAGCATGGGATTTATGTCTGGCGATGAAAGAGAACGGGATCCTTGCCAAACCGACACATGAGCATACGATCCGTTTCACTCCTCCGCTTATAATTACAGAATCCCAAATGCGGGAAGCAATTGGATTAATCCAGAAAACAATGAATGAGTTTGTTTAACTTTGCCCTAATCTAAATTAGAGTGATCTGAATGGGGAACGCTTCCAATTTCGTTGTAACAATAACTTTTTTGGCAGTGATCCTCCATTTGTCGGGTTATGCAAAAACAACCCGGAGTGATTCGCTGGTACAGAAAAGTCCAATTAAAACTGAAATCAGGGTAGACATTGGAAATGTTATGCCTACAAACGCATTTGTTAAGGCTCAGAATCAAGATGCTGATGGTCTTGCCCATTACACAAGTTATTCATTACGTTTGGCCAAACAAACGACAGGGAGCAATCTATGGCAGCAATTATACGGATTTCCTGTTTATGGAGTTGGATTCTATTCCGCATTCTTTAAAGATACCCCAAAATTAGGAAACCCAATTGCAATTTACGGATTTTTAAATGCCCCATTTTTCAGGGCCCAACGATGGAGTCTGAATTACGAATTAGGTCTGGGCCTCACATTCAACTGGAACTCCTATAATCCGGTAGAAAATCCAAATAATATTGCCATTAGTGCGGACAAATCTGTTTACATCGACGCATCTGTGAATTTGAAATACCTGATAAGTGATAAGGTATCCCTAAGTCTGGGTTATGGATTTACCCACTTCTCCAACGGAGCCATAAAAATGCCAAACAAAGGGCTGAATACCGAATCTGCCAGGCTTACTGTCTCCTATAACTTTAGCGAGGTTCCGGCATATTATTCACGGATAATACCTCCGTTTATCGGTAATTTCGAATGGAATATTTCAGGTTACGGGGGTTCACGAAATGTAATCTATTTGGGAACCGAAGTTAGCAAGGCAGTCAGGATGAAAGGGGTTAATTATGCCGTTTATGGGATTAGCAGTTCATTGAATCAACAGATTAACTACAAATCGAAGATAGGCTTCGGCGTCACAATGGAATATAACGGTTCTCAAAATACGCAGATCGTTGTTGAGAATGGAGTACTCGATGAAGCAGATCTGCCCTTTAACCGTCATTTAGCAGTGAGCTTATATCCCTCTTACGAATTGGTTCTTAACAATCTTTCGCTTGTCATTCAACCTGGATTGTATCTTTACAGGATGAAAACCAGCAATATGACTCCATCTTTTTATCAGAGGATTGGTGTGAAATACCATATTGCCAAAAATACATTTGTCGCGATAAATTTGCGGGCTTATAATTTTTATCAATCGGATTTCATTGAATGGACGGTCGGACATCGGGTCACCTGGTAGAATAATTTAATCTTTCAAAAGAAGAAAACCTCCATCAACCTGTATTTATGATATTTATATAATTTGAGGTTCTTCCTGAATATCTTTTTTTAATTTTCTCATCTTCTGCAAATATAAAAGCCCAAAAGCCATTTCTGGTATGAAATTTGTTGGAAATCATCATGTATTCCAATAGGCGAACATTGATTTGACAGATTATTCCAATT
>CAIOOC010000352.1 GCA_903859795.1 uncultured Bacteroidia bacterium | reverse complement strand
GATAGAAAAAAATACATTATTAACCTAATATACAGATGTTTAACGTTTCACGTGGAACAAATTTAGAGTAATTATAAATAACATTTTGTCCCAGCCCCTACCCGGATTGTTAGAATAAATTTTACTCAATTCATTGAGTAAAAATACTCAGTGTATTGAGTAATTTTTAAAATAATTCTGTAACTCTTTTGTTTAGTGTATTTTAGGTTTTGTTTTTATACGTATTTACGGTATATCACACCGATCTTTATTTGTCTGTATAATGTCCTCATGCAAAAAGTACTATTACTATTTGTTGATTCTCATCAATCCGATAAATTAACCGATGTTTAATGGATAATCTTCGTGACCAGCAACCTGCATAGTTATGCTTCAGTTCTTCGGGATGACCAGACCCAAAAGTCGGATGTTCGATAAGTTCTTCCAGTAATTTAGCCAGTTTTTTTAATACGGTTTTGTCACCACCCTTTTTAAAAAATTCGATGTCTTCCAATGCATTTCTGGTTAATTTCAAATGATAACTTATAATCCAAGCAATTCATTGATATCTTCTTTTTTAATGATGTTAAATCACCGCTGTCAGCCTGACCTATCGATTGGGCTAAGCGGTTTTTTATTGCCGGTTCCTCCACAAACCGATCCAACTCAGTAATCGCTGTTAACAGGTATGCCTTATTTTTTCCCCGTTGAACAATTACCTGTTCATTTTGATCAATCAGGTCAAGGTACATCTTTTGTTTCTCCCGGAATTCGTATATTTATCTGAATAAACTTATAAGTGAATTAATTTTTCTGCCATGCGTCGGGTAGATGGAGGAAATGTTGATCTGAGAATTGACTTTCGTGAACAAAGAAGCGGAATCATAGAAGAACTGGAACATTTTGCCAATGATTTTACTTTTGGTCTTGAACAATTGGAGACCGGGGATTATTGGATTGGTGACCATATAATTATTGAACGGAAGACCCTGAATGATTTTATGGTCTCAATCAAAACTGGCAGGATTTTTCAGCAGGGCTATAGGATGGCTCAAACCGGGAAAAATACACTCATCATCCTGGAAGGAGATAAATCGGATGTTGTAACCGGCGAAATGTCCCGTCAGGCGGTTCAAGGGGCACTGATTCACCTCTCTGTTTTTCTTGGCATCCCAATAATCAGGTCGATGAACACCTCTGAAACGGCTTCCCTTCTGGTCCATATCTGTAGTCAATCCCAAAGACTGGAGTTACCCCGGCCAAAGTCAATACTGCAAGGACTACCCGGTATAAGGATTACGAAAAAGCAGCGGCAAAAATTATTTCTTCTCCGGAATCTGCCTGGTATTGGTACAAAAAAAGGGTTGGCTCTTCTAAGGTCTTTCGGAAGTATAGAAAATATATTGAATGCGCTACCTCATGATTTAAGGAAAGTTGCAGGAATTGGTAACAGGCTGTCAAACAGATTGTTTACGATTTTTCATGAGCCATTTTAATCATTTAAGAGTTCAAAATATTAATTGCCACCAAAACACCAAGTCACCAAAATACACCAAAAGTGTTAATTTCGCAATTCATTTTCATTTCTATACTTGTACCTTATATTCTTTTTTACTAAACTACTAAAGATGAATATTCTAATTAACTACCATCAAACAAATTTAAGAATTAAGAATTGCAGATTATTTTTTTTGACCTTTATCCTTTTTTTGTCAATTTTATGTGCATTTTCCGGGGAGAGGGAGATGAATTACCCCTTGAAAAAAGAGATTAAATGGTTTACTGATTTATGTGAGAGATTAAATATAGATTTGTTCGTTTATCCCACTTGTTCTAAATGTCACAAAACAATTTATGGAACATTTACGATAGATAAGAATGGTAAAGATTTGTGTTTTACTTGCAATAAAGAATAGTTCTTTCACTAGGGAGTTAGACAATTTAACCATCAACCCACTGGTATTAGGTTTTTATAACAATGTTGGAACGCTGTTATAATATGAAACGTCCTATATTGTATTGTATTCGGGTAAATGTGGGATAATCCAAACTCCACTTGGGGAGTGATCCCAGCCAAGGTATGTGTGGGCGTATGATCCGTTGGGCTATTC
>CAIOOC010000351.1 GCA_903859795.1 uncultured Bacteroidia bacterium | reverse complement strand
GTTTTTAACTCGAAAATAATTGAGACTAATGTTGAAAAATTTGGTGCTTTGGTCGGCGACTTTTCAAAAATTGGAGCCAATGCGGTATTATCGCCAGGAACACTTCTGGATAAAAATTCAATAGTCGGGAGGCTTGAGCTTGTTGACCAGATGAATAAATTTAATAATTCAAACACCTATAAATGATGAAAAGAAGAATAATATTTTTGGTTTTAACAATCCTGCTCTTTTCTTTTCCAGGTATTGGGCAACAAACAGAAAACAAACAAAGTTCTCTGGTCGAGTTCGTTAATCCGTTAGTTGGCACCGATTCTGATCATGCCTTATCAAACGGAAATACTTACCCGGCGATCGCACTTCCCTGGGGAATGAATTTCTGGACTCCGCAGACCAACAAGATGGGGAATGGCTGGGCATATATGTATGATGATGTGAAACTAAGGGGGTTTAAACAAACACACCAGCCAAGTCCGTGGATCGGTGATTATGCAGCATTTTCATTATTCCCCGAAACAGGGAAGCTCATCGTTGATGAAAATAAACGGGCTTCATGGTATTCACACAAGGCAGAGATTTCCAAACCGCATTACTATCGTGCATATCTTGCAGATTATGATGTTATTACAGAAATAACACCCACCGAACGTGCTGCGCAGTTCCGGTTTACTTTCCCGGCATCCGATCAGGCGCGTGTACTTGTGGATGCATTTAATCATGGCTCAATGGTAAAAATATCTCCGCTGGAAAGAAAAATAACGGGCTATTGCAGGAATAACAGCGGCGGAGTTCCAGATAACTTCCATAACTATTTTGTAATAGTTTTTGATAAGGAATTCGCAGATGTTTCAACCTGGAAAGACAGCATTTTCATAAGCGGCAGCAAGAGTGCCGAAGGGAACCATGTGATGGCAATAGTAACCTTCAAGACAAAAAAAGGGGAACAGGTTCATGCACGGATTGCCTCTTCTTTTATAAGTGCGGAACAGGCTCAGCTTAATCTGGACAGAGAGCTTGGAAAGCAAACGTTCGATCAAACCAGAAGTAATGCAGAAGCGGCATGGAATAAAGAATTTGCCCGGGTAAAAGCGGAGGGGGGAACAGTTGATCAAAACCGTACTTTTTATACTGCCCTTTACCGCACAATGCTCTTTCCCCGAAAGTTTTACGAAATCGATGCAAATAATAAAGTTGTCCATTACAGTCCCTACAATGGAAAAGTTCTTCCGGGATATCAGTTTACCGATAACGGGTTTTGGGACACCTTCAGGGCGGTATTCCCATTCTTTACATTGATGCATCCAACATTAAGCGCTCAGCTGATGGAGGGTTTGGCAAATACATACAGCGAAAGCGGATGGTTACCCGAATGGGCCAGCCCGGGGCATCGCGATTGCATGATTGGATCGAATTCAGCCGTAAATATCGCTGATGCCTATCTTAAAGGAATTAAGGGTTATGATATCGGTAAACTGTATGATGCCATCCTGAAAAATACAGAAAGTGAAGGACCATTGCACTCTGTTGGCCGATATGGCGTGAAATATTATAACAAACTGGGTTATATTCCTTATAATGTGGGCATTAACGAAAATGCTGCCCGTACATTGGAATATTCGTTTGCAGATTGGTGTATCTGGAAACTGGCCAAAAACCTTGGTCGTCCGCAGCAGGAGATTGACCGTTTTGCCAAAAGGGCGATGAATTACCAGAATGTTTTCGATAAATCGGTCAACTTTATGCGCGGCAGAAATGAGGAGGGTTCATTTCAGACCCCATTTCGTCCCGACAAATGGGGTGATGCTTTTACCGAAGGTTCAAGCTGGCACTACACCTGGTGTGTGTTCCATGACCCGCAGGGCCTCGCGAACCTTTTTGGAAGCCGCGAAAAGATGGCCAGTCGGCTCGATGAAGTTTTCGACTCGGCTCCTACATTCGATTTCTCCTATTATGGCGTTCAAATACATGAGATCACCGAGATGCTAATCGCCAACATGGGCCAGTATGCTCATGGTAATCAGCCTGTTCAGCATGCAATATATCTATATGATTATTTAGGCCAGCCCTGGAAAGCACAATACTGGGCCCGGCAGGTAATGGATAAATTGTACAATCCGAATCCTGACGGGTTGTGCGGTGACGAGGATAACGGGCAAACCTCGGCCTGGTACGTCTTTTCAGCATTAGGCTTCTATCCCGTCGCTCCGGGAACCGGCGAATATGCACTCGGTTCACCATTATTTAAAAAAATGACCCTCACCCTCGAAAATGGGAATAAACTGGAGATCAACGCCCCTAATAACAGTCCTGAAAACGTATATATCAATAGTATTACCCTTGATGGCGCTGCCTACACAAAGAATTACTTAACTCACAGTGATTTAATGAAAGGGGGAAAACTTCGTTTTGATATGACTAAACTTCCTAACAAATCGAGAGGGACCTCCCCGGAAAGCTTCCCATATTCGTTCTCGAACACGAAGAAGTAGATCAAATAATCACCTGCCTGTGGCTTCGATAAGGCTGAAGGCAGGTGGTTTAACGGAAAACTAATCGCATAAAAGGTTCATTAAAATACCCTTTTCTCCTTTTTAGTCACCCTTCCGGTCAGGGAGAGCCGGGGTGAGGAGAAGCAGTTAAAAGAAGAACTCCACTGCACAACTTTTGAAACAGCTTACCCCGATCGTTCGTGGAGGGGCAATGTCTTTATTATTTGCAAGAATATATAAAGGTGTTCTCAAATACTCATTTGAAATTAAGCATGAACCACGAGGTCACATGTTATTATTCACTCGTTGTTACTGTCACCCTTTTCAGATATAATATCCTGAATAGTAAAAAAAGAAAAATCAGGCTTACGACTACAAGATAGAAACTACCGTCAGCCACCGTACCGGTCTTATCAAGTTCCCCGGCACTAATATTCCCCTTTCTGGTGAAGTAAAAGGCGATTACAGCCGAGCTGTTATTGACAAAATGGGCTATGATAGGCAACCATAAAGTTCCGCTCCATTCAAGCATATACCCAAACATTGCACCCAAAATCATACGGGGGAGAAAACCAAAGAATTGCAGGTGTAACGCGCTGAACAGTGCTGCTGTAATCCAGATCGCAGCATGCGCATTGCCATAGATCTTCTTAAATAGCCGCTGTACGACACCTCTGAAAAGTAACTCTTCACCAATGGCCGGAAGTACCCCGATCATCATAATATTCTTGAAAAGTGACGTCAGAGTGTTATCGGCCAGGAATGCTTCTATAATTTTATTAGCCTGATTTTCAGAATTCTGCATCCATATTTGCAGCGAATTCAACCACTCGGGGAAACTTAACTTGGAGTTTATTTCATTTAGCCAGTTAATCAAGGGATTGGCAAAGAAAATGATAGCAATTACAACGGCAACACTTAATAGTTCAGGGCGAATATTATACTTAAGATAAACAGCGGGTTTATCATGAAGCATCCAGGCAATAAATAGTGGTGGAACAATAAAAACGCCAATCGATTGAATCGTTTGAAAAAACTTTAACACCGAGATATTTTCAGGTTTCGAAAGATCCTGCGTCATCTGCTCTATTTCAGACAGATTGACACCATAGATTAACCGGCCAATTGCCATTCCCAAAGCGGTAATTACAAGACCACAGGTTATCAGTACGATGGCAGAAAATAGCAGCTGCACGGATGGTTTGGATTCACGGAGTACCTGTCGAAACATCGGGTTTTAATTTTCGGTAAAGTTAATATTCCTCGTTTAATTGGATGCTTATCTGGTGATATTTGAAATGGATGGGCTTTGCGGCTTTATAAAAATCAGTTTGAGTAAAAAAGCTTTTCTTACTATTTAAAGGTTAAATGTTTGCGGCTGGCTTTAAGCCACTGGCGGCTAGCTTGAAATCCTGTAAATATTGGACTTTTATTCTTAAACCTATTCAGAGAAAGGCAACTTACTCGCAACAAAAATCTGCCGGAGGCAAGATGCCAATTGCCAGCCGCAATAAGAATAATATTTATACCACCTGTACTAAACGTCATAGATCCGGTTTTTTTATCTTTGCACCATAAATATTCAATCAGTTAACGAAAAAATTCCCGTGTGAAGATTGGCAACCTGGAATTGGGAACGCTGCCTCTGTTTTTGGCTCCCATGGAAGATGTGACTTATAAATCGTTTCGTTATTTATGCAAGAAATTCGGTGCAGATGTCATGTCAACTGAATTTATCTCAGCTGAAGCGATTAAGCGGGAAATGGAAGCTACAAAACGAAAAATGACAATTTTCGATTTTGACCGACCCATTGCTATTCAGATTTACGGCTCTAATATCGAATCGATGATTAGCGCAGCTAAAGTTGCAGAAGAGGCTCAACCCGACTATATCGATATTAATTTTGGGTGTCCAATGAAAAAAATCGCGGGTAAGGGTGCCGGGGCAGGCCTTTTACGCGATATTCCTAAAATGGTTAAGATGGCTGAAGAGATTGTAAAGGCAGTTAATCTTCCTGTTACAGCTAAAACCAGGCTAGGATGGGATCCGTCAGACATGGCTATTGTCGATATCGCGGAAAGACTTCAGGACATAGGAATCCAGGCACTTACAATTCATGGAAGGACAAGGAGCCAGCTCTTTTCCGGTGAGGCTGACTGGTCTCTTATTGGTGAAGTAAAGGCAAACCCAAGAATGCATATTCCCATTATCGGGAATGGGGACATCAGCAGTCCGGAGAAGGCCAAAGCATTTGCTGACCAATCGGGGGTTGATGGACTTATGATTGGCAGGGGGGCTATCGGACGCCCCTGGATCTTTCGCGATATCCGCCATTTTTTTGACACGGGAGAATTATTAGCCCCACCTCTGGTTTCGGAAGTTGTCGAAAGCGTGAAGGAGCAATTGTCTCAATCCATTTCCTGGAAACCGGAATCCAGGGGAGCAATTCTTGAAATGAGACGACATTTTGCCCGTTATTTCCCGGGGTTACCGGACTTTCGCAATTACCGCATACAACTTCTTCAGGCGGTTGAATTAAATGATGTAATAAGTATTCTGGATCAAATCGGTTCGGCATATGCTAATGAGCGTGTCGATTATACCAATGTCAACCTAAAATAGCGAAAGCTGATTCCCTTCCCTTTTTGTTAAAGCTATTTCCATAAATCGGTTAATTCATCCGGTACTGTTTCAGACAGATCGGGTACTTTGAAATAGGTGCATTTGCCATCCGGATCCGGAAATTCAGTAAGGGTAAGTTCAAGACCTCCTGCATTCCCAACAGAGAAAGACTTATCATCTGCCTTTATGCGACAAGCAATTCCTCCAGGTCGAACCACATTGTTTTTTATCGGTTCAGCCTGAATTGAGGTCAGATCGATAACAATCCGACCCAGATCAGCAGCACTCTTTTGAGTTAACGACATATTTTGGTCAGGACTAAGGGAGAAAAGTAAAGGTCCACGCATTACAGCAGCACGACCGGCTTGCCGTTCCCGGCCCCGAACAAGTCTCCAGTCCATCGGCATATCGAGAGTTACCTGGTCGCCAGGATTCCAATTCCGGTTAATAACTGCAAAGGTTCCCGGCTTTCCGATTACACCGGAGGGTCTGCCGTTAACCATAATTGTTGATTTTCTGCACCATGATGGAATTCGTAATTTTAACTCAAACGTTGATTGTCCTGACGGATCGATATGAATAATTACCCGACCGGTGTTTGGATAATCTGTCTCCTGGCTGACCGCAATTTTACGATTCTTAGCTATTGAAATTAATGCACTTGATGTTGAATAAAGGTTAATTGCCAACCCATTTGACGTCCCATAATAGACCATTGAGGGTAGTTCGGAAATTACACGCCTGTAATTACACGGACAACAGTATGTATCCCCGTTATGATAATGACGATCTCCTTCCAAAGGGGTATAATACCGGATTTGCCTTCCTTCGGGCGATTGTGCCCCAAACAATGCATTGTAAATAGTCCTTTCCATGATATCTCCATAACGTGAATCGCCCTTAAGTCTCAGCAGGTTATCATAGATTCGTAGTTGGTAGGCCGTTGCACAGGTCTCGCCAAGTTCACCGCCACCATCCTGATCAGCCGTCCAGATTTCATCCTGCCCGGCACCACCGGTTATTGACATTCCGTTTTTATTTGTGATAAAATCTATTGCCTTCCTTACAGCGACTAATAGTTTTTCATCAGGAGATATTCGGTACATCTCCAACTGCGCGAGGCAACCAGCCATATAACCATAAATATGACCCTCAATAAGTTTACGCCGACCAATAACTATATCCGGATCAAGATTCTTTAAATCAAGCTGATTCAGGCAAAAATCAAGATAACGGTGATCATTGGTTACACAATATAATGAAAGCATGGTTCTGTGAAGCCCGGTTATCGCAATTCGTAGAGCAACACCTGTCGTATTTCCCCAGTCTGGTGGGATTAAATACCACTTTTTCAGGATATAATCTGCCGCATTTTTTGCAGCCTCAAGCGACTTTTTGTCTCCAAAGAGTTTAAAATCAGTCACCAACCCGTTGATAATATAACCCATCTCATGAATATCCCAAAGCATAACCATACGGTTTGCAGGCGACATATTGCCGATATAACCATCAGGCTCCTGCCATTCGATTAATGATCCGATAAGATGATTCTTCAGTGTAATAACCTTTTCATTACCAGTATAAGATGCCATTTTTACTGTCCCGTCAATCAACTTTCCGACACCGATATATCCGGCGTCATTTTTTTTCTGGAAACTGAACAAAAAATCCTTGTCAATGTTGAGCTTTAAAAGATTATTTTCGATTGTTACATCAATGCGTCTTCCAATCTCACCATCAACTTTAATACTTGTCAGACTTATGGGGAAAAGCTGGTCTTCCGCTTGTTTTCCGTGGGGATCGATCTGAGAAAAGCCGTTTATTGCAACAAAGAAATACAGAAAAACTTGATCTATTGGGCAAATAAGCCAATTCTTCAGACTATTTACAAGGAGTTTTACCGGATTATCGGTGAGCAGATCCATTATCCGCCTGACGGTAAAATTGTGGAGTTGGGCTCAGGTATCGGAAATATAAAGATGGTGATTCCGCAGGCAATTTGCACCGACTTGTTTAATAATCCTTGGATAGACCAGGTTGAAAATGGCTATAAGCTCAGTTTTGCAGATAATTCGGTATCTGTGCTGATTCTGTTTGATGTCTTTCATCACCTTCAGTATCCCGGAACTGCTTTCGATGAGTTTCACAGGGTCCTGAAACCCGGAGGAAAGTTAATTATTTTCGATCCCTCGATCAGTATTACCGGGTTTTTAGTTTATGGTTTGTTCCATCATGAGCCTGTAGCGTGGTTTAAGAAAATTCAATGGAAGGCAGCTGGCGGTTTTGATCCTTGGTCAGCCTCCTATTATGCGGCCCAGGGAAATGCCGAACGGGTTTTTTTCTCAAAGAAATATAGTAATAGGTTAGAGAATTGGACCGTTGAACTTTCAAAGAAGTATTCTGCACTAAATTACATTTTATCAGGTGGTTACAGCAAACCTCAATTATTCCCCTCTTCGAAATATCCTTTGATTACGAAAATTGAAAAGGTCCTGGATCATTTTCCAAAACTTTTTGCAACGCGTTTATTAGTAGTTCTTACCAGCAGGTAATAAAAATCTATGCACTACACCATGCAGGAAAAAGCCCCTCTTAAAATCTATCTTGCTCCGCTTCAGGAGTTGACCGATCATATCTACAGGAGTGCCCATGCGAAATATTTCACCGGGGTGGATAAATATTTCGCACCATATATCGCTCGCCAAAACGATGGTAGTGTTAAACCATCGCATCTTCGCGACATAAAAGCCGCCAACAATCTGAACTATCCGCTCGTCCCGCAAATACTTGCCGGAAACTCTGCCGACTTCATTTTTCTCACACATTTATTGCAGGATAACGGATATGATGAGATTAACTGGAACCTGGGGTGTCCGTACCCGATGGTGACCAATAAAGGGCTTGGATCGGGCCTGCTGCCTCATGCCGACCGGATTAAAAGCATTCTGGAAGAGTCTCTGCCGAAAATTCAGGCTCAGATTTCAGTTAAGATGCGTTCGGGTCTTAACTCAGCGGAAGAGATCTTCCAGGTTATTGATGTGCTGAATGATTATCCCCTTGAAGAGGTCATTCTTCATCCCCGCATTGCAAAACAGCTCTACAAGGGTGTTCCCGACGAAGCAGTGTTTGCCGGAGCACAGGAGATGATTAAGCACAGGCTGGTATACAACGGAGATATCAACTCGCTTGAACATTTGGAACGCTTAAACGAACTCTTTGGCAGTACAGCGACATGGATGGTCGGGCGCGGAATCCTAAAGAATCCGATTCTTCCATTTATCCTAAAAAGTGGTTCGTTAACCGATGATGATAAACTTGTAGAAAAATTTCGGAATTTTCACGAAGAGATTTTCCTGAACTACTCAAAGAATCTGAGTGGAAGCAGCCATCTGCTTGTGAAGATGGAGAAGTTCTGGAGTTACTTCTGTTTCGCGTTTCCGGATCCTCATAAAACGTTAAAGGGGATAAAAAAGGCTGCCAATATAAGTAAATATGAATTGGCGGTGAATGAGAATTTCCGGAAACTGCGACTAACTCCGGGTCCCACTTGGAGTGGGGCTTGGAGTTAGGGACCCAAAGTTCGGCAGAAATTTCTAAACAGCTTTATTTTTCTTTGTAATTCCCGGGATCAAGTGCATCAGGTGACCACTGCGAAAGAAATTCAAGCACCTTTTTTTTCGAATAGCCATCTCCATCTTCAAGATATCCTGAACTTTGTGTATGAATGCGGTTTCCTCCAGAATCGAGTATCACAAAAACAGGGAATCCAAATCTTTGAGGATATTCAAGTTTTTTCAGCAGTGCAAAATTCCGGTTTTCCTTGGAGTAGTTCACCAAAACCGGGATATAATTTTTACCCATCATGACACTGATATCGGGATCGTCAGCCCATAACTTATGGAATTTAAGACACCAGGGACACCAGTTGCCGCCAACCTGCAGAAATACATGTTTTTTTTCAGCTTTAGCCCGAATCAGCGCCTGGCTGATATCTGTGGTAACATCTGCTTCAGGGTTGTATATTTTAACAGGCTGGGCATAGCTGTTAACAAATAGCAGGCACAGTAAAATTGTAAATAGTATAGTTTTCAAACCGTTAAGATCTCCTTCTCTTTCGTGGCAATCATCTCATCTACTTTTTTGACAAACTTATCTGTTAAAAGCTGGATCTTCTCAACAGTATCTTTCTCATCATCTTCGGATATCTCTTTTGATTTAAGTAGTTTCTTAAGATAGTCGTTGCCATCTTTACGGGCAGAACGGATGCTTACTTTGGCAGTTTCACCCTCTTTATGGGCATCTTTGACCAGGTTTCTGCGCCGTTCTTCTGTCGGAACGGGTACATTAATCCGGATAAATTCTCCGTTGTTTTCAGGATTAAACCCAAGATTTGAATTGATGATTGCCCTTTCAATGGGCTGAATCATTTTCTTGTCCCATGGCTGTATCGCGATTGTCCTCGCATCAGGGGTACTTACATTCGAGACCTGCATAATAGGAGTTGGAACTCCGTAATAATCAACAACAACACTCTCAATCATCCGCGGACTGGCTTTGCCAGCGCGAATATGTGCAAGTTCGTGGTCAAGGTGTGCGATGGCATGCTCCATCCTTTCGGTGGAGTCATCAATTAGCATTTGTATTTCGTCGTTCATATGGCGAATGATTTATAACTTATTGTTCAGAACAAAGGTACGATAAAATTAAAATTGCAATAGCTGATTCCCCGCAAAAATTATCCGGAATTTAATTGAGAAACTGCTACTGGCGACTTGCACCCGGCAACAAGCTTAAGAAGATTATTTTGAAATTTTATTTTGCGGATTTATATAATTTCAACGTTTAAGTTGAAATTAACTTCACAAATAATCTTGTCTTACTGGTGTAAATACATCAATAATTTCCCCGGCTTCAATTATCTCCATGGAGTGTTCAGTATTTTCCGGGATAGAGTACGAATCTCCCTTTATAAGGCTATATTCCGTATTATCAAACATCAATTTATATCGACCTGTGATTACATAGCCGTTTTGTTCGTTGGGATGTTTATGAAATGGTACAAAATCAGATTCCTTGTAGAGCATTTTTGTCACCATTGATTCTGTGCCAACAGCCAGAACTTCAAAATCTACTCCCAGAAATTGTTTTTTTACGCCATCATCGCCTTTTACGACAATTTTAGTCTGATGTGTCATTTCCAAATCTGATTTACAAGGTGAATCATCGGCTTGTTTTGTTCAGTTATGCACTACTGTCCCGATCGGCTCGCCCTTTAGCACCTTAATCAGGTTTCCCACTGTGTCCATATCAAAGACTACGATGGGCAGATTGTTCTCTTTGCACATCGTGGTGGCTGTCAGATCCATTATTTTCAATCCACGGGTGTAAATTTCATCAAAGGTGATGTCGGTAAATTTCACAGCGTTTGGATCTTTCAGTGGGTCAGCGGTATAAATGCCGTCAACTCTTGTTCCCTTAAGCATGGCATCGGCCTCAATTTCGATACCACGGAGGGAGGACCCTGTATCTGTAGTAAAATAAGGATTTCCGGTTCCGGCGGAGAAGATTGCCACTTCACCATTTTCAAGCGTTTCGATCGCCTTGTCCTTTGAATAAAACTCTCCGATAGGTTCCATCCGGATTGCCGTCAGCACTCTCGATTTGACCCCTGCAACGGTGAGGGCGGAATGAAGGGCCAGACTGTTAATGACAGTTGCGAGCATTCCCATCTGGTCTCCTTTAACCCTGTCGAAACCCTTTGAGGCACCGGACAGCCCTCTGAAAATATTTCCGCCGCCAATTACAATTCCAATCTCAACTCCCAGATCAGCAGCCTCTTTGATTTGTGCTGCATAATCCGATAACCTGACAGGATCGATTCCGTATTGCTGTTCTCCCATGAGCGATTCACCCGAGAGTTTCAGTAAAATCCGTTTGTATTTTACCATTGTATTTGTTTGAATGAAAAAACTTATAGAATTTGAAAGTCAATTAGTTACAAAGAAACATACATAACAGGTACATCTTGTCAGATATTACACTTTTCACTATTTTCTGCAATATAAAAGTTTGTGTGTTACGTTGCAAAAGTATAAAAAAACTGTATTTCAACAACTAAGTACCACCCTTGGCCAGAATATCATTCCTTATAGTAGCTTGAAAGGATTGATCCTAATTTGCGCAAATACCTGAAGTTTTTGTTTGCGGGAACCAACAGAATTAAGCTGCTGGTTTTATCTTTTCAATGATGACATAAGCCAAATCAAAACCCTCGAGAATAATTCTTGAGTCTTTCGAACCGTCATAATAACCAAACAAATGAAGAGAATTATATGCTTCATTAACGTAGTTCAAAAACTTTTTGTCAGTTTTAGTAATCGCTTCTTCGTAATATTTGCGCCTGATTTTCTCCTGTTCAACTGATCCCATGACTAGGTGTTTTTACAAATATATGGTATTTACACCAAAAAAGAGTTTAAACAAAAAGAGCCCCAAAATTGGGACTCTTTTGTTTATTGGAATAACAACGTTTTAAACATTCAATGTAAAACGGATGAATGAAGTTACTTTGACATCCTTGTCAACTCCGTTAAGATATTGACGGATAGTCATTTTGTTGTCCTTAACAAAATCCTGGTTCAAAAGTGTACTGTCCTTGTAGAATTTGTTTAGCGCTCCCTGGGCAATTTTATCAAGCATTGCTTCAGGTTTTCCTTCCAAACGGAATTTTTCCTTCGCAATTTTTAATTCCTGCTCAACGATTTCGGGAGCAACGTCACCACTGTCAACTGCAACAGGGCTCATCGCTGCTATTTGCATAGCCACGTCTCTTCCTGCCTGGTATTCAATGGTTTTCGTGAATCCTACGAGAGTAGCGAGTTTATTTCCCGGGTGGATGTAGGGAACAACATTTGCAGTTGAAATACATGCATAATAGGGCAACTCGATTTTTTCGCCGATGATACCGGTTTGTTCCAGCACCTGCTCACCAATTGTTCTGCCATCCATTACTAAGGCTTTTACCTCATCAAGATTTAAACATTTGTTGGCAATTGCATGAGAAAGAATTTTGTCGGTCAGGGCAATAAAATTCTCATTTTTGGCTACGAAATCTGTTTCGCAGTTTAGTGACAATACAGCTCCGAAGCTTTTATCTTCTGATACTTTCGAAAGTACAACTCCTTCGGATGATTCTCTGTCAGCGCGTTTGCTGGCAACTAATTTACCTTTTTCGCGGATGATTTCAATGGCGCGGTCAAAATTGCCTTCAGCTTCAGTAAGGGCATTTTTGCAATCCATCATACCGGCACCTGTTGCTTTACGCAACTTTGCAACATCAGCAGCAGTAATATTCATTGTTCAAAAATTTTATAATACAGTTTAAAAACTAGCTACTTTACATCTATAATTTCTTAGTCGGCAATCTCTTCATCGATTACCTCTTCATCAAGAAGGTCATCATCGCTCAACAGATCTGAAATGAGTTCATCCGACAGGTCTTCTTTTTCGTCAGCCTCTTCGATGTCATCTTCAACGATGATTTTAACAACCGATTTACGGCCACCTTTCTTAAGAGCCAAAGGCTTCTCGTCGGTTTCATCTTTTTCGCGTTCAACTTTGCGATCTGAAAGACCATCTTTGATAGCTTCACACATTGTTGTGATGATCAGGTCGATTGACTGAGAAGCGTCATCGTTTGCAGGGATTACAAAATCAATTCCTTCAGGATTTGAGTTGGTGTCAACCATTGCAAAAATCGGGATAGAAAGACGCTGAGCCTCACGGACAGCAATTTTTTCCTTCAGAACATCCACGATGAAAAGGGCGGCAGGAAGACGGGTAAGATCAACGATAGATCCCAATACCTTTTCGAGCTTTGCCCTTTGACGGGTGATCTGTAGTTTTTCGCGTTTTGACAGGTTATCCCATGCGGCATCCTTCATCATCTTATCGATGGATGACATTTTTTTGACAGCTTTCCGGATTGTAGGAAAGTTTGTAAGCATTCCACCAGGCCAGCGTTCTGCCACGTAAGGCATATTGATTGCTGTAACCTTTTCTGCTACGATTGATTTGGCTTGCTTCTTGGTGGCTACAAATAGAACCTTGCGGCCTGACCTTGAAATTTGTTTTAGTGCTTCAGCAGCTTCGTCAATTTTGACGATTGTTTTCTGAAGATCGATGATGTGAATTCCGTTCTTCTCCATGAAGATGTAAGGAGCCATAGCCGGATTCCATTTACGCTTGAGGTGACCAAAATGTACACCTGCGTCGAGCAATTGCTTAAATTCTGTTCTTGGCATAATAATGATTTGTTTACGTTCTGTTCAGTCAATTACCCGGTAGTCCAAAAGAT